>JBDHJO010000036.1:0-19274 GCA_039586875.1 Gemmatimonadota bacterium
AGAGGATGACCCACGAAGGTGCTCGGTATGCCCAGTGAGCGGAAATACGATTCCTCGAACGGGAGGACGACTGCCAACCGGCGCACGTGTTGTCGCAGTGCCGCCGCACGCCAGGCCCCCCACGCCCAGAGCTGCGGGGCGATGTAGTACACGACCGGTATGCCCCAAGCAGCAGCGCGGCGCGCCACACGCAGATGGAAGCCGGGATAATCCACGAGCAGCACCGCCCGATACGCACCGGCGGCGAACTCACCGTCCAGCCGCCGCAGGAGCCGCCAGTGGGCGGCCGCCGACCCGGCAGCTTCGACCGTCCCGATCGCGGACAATTGATCGAGATCGGCGAGCACCTCCGCTCCAGCAGCCCGCAAGCGCTCACCGCCCACTGCCGCGACCGCGAGGTCGGGATCGAGCCGCCGGAGTGCCGCGACCACTGCCGCCGCATGCAGGTCCCCCGATGGCTCACCCGCAGACACCAGCACGCGGTTCACGCGAGGACCCCGCGCTCCGTCCGTTCGAGGAATGCGACGAGGCGACGTACTTCCGGAATCGTGTCGGCGGCAGACTCGAGCCTGCGCACGGCTTCCGCGACGGTGAGGTCCGAATTGAACAGCAGGCGATACGCCCGCTTGAGCTGGAGCCGCACTTCCGAGGGGAAACCCGCTCTCGTCAGGCCCACCGAATTGATCCCGTAGAGTTTCAGCGGATTGCCCACGGCGGTCGTGTAGGGCGGAACGTCCTGCGGTACGCGGGAGCCGCCTCCCACGTACGCGTGCGTGCCGATCCGAACAAACTGGTGGACGGGACACAAGCCGCTGATGCTCGCGTACGACTCGATGTGCACGTGGCCGGCGAGCTGGACCATGTTCGCGATGGTGACGTGATCCTCGAGCACGCAGTCGTGGGCAACGTGCACGTAGGTCATCAGGAAGCAGTCTGCACCGACCGACGTGCGCCCGAGCGCCTCCGTGCCGCGGTGCACCGTCGCGTACTCGCGGATCACGGTTCGGTCACCGATCTCCACCGATGTTGCCGTGCCGCGGTACTTGGCGTCCTGAGGTGCTGCTCCGAGAATCGCCCCTGCACCGATCACGCACTCACGACCGATTGCCGCGTGCTCCACGACCGCGTGCGGGCCCACACTGGTACCGCTACCGATGGAGGCCCCTTCGCCGATGATGGTGAAGGGCCCGATCCGAACGTCCGAGGCAAGCTCGGCCTCGGGATGGACGATGGCAGTGGGGTGAACGTCGGATGCCACAGGTCACCGATCGACGATGGCCGCCATCATCTCCGCTTCGGTGACGGGCTGTCCGTCCACATACGCCACACCCCGCATCCGGCAGGTCTTGCCTCGGAACTTGAGCATCTCGAGTTCAAATCGAAGTTGGTCTCCCGGCACAACCGGCTTGCGGAACTTCACGCCGTCGATCGACATGAAGTACACGACCTTGCTCTCAGGATCATCGACCTGGCCCATGAGGAGCATACCCCCTGTCTGTGCCATGGCTTCGACGATCAGGACTCCCGGCATGACCGGATGCCCCGGGAAGTGCCCAGGGAAGAACGGTTCGTTCATCGTGACGTTTTTGATGCCCACGATGCGCTTTCCCGGCTCCGTGTGAACGATCCGATCCACCAGGAGGAACGGATACCGGTGCGGGAGGATCTTCAGGATCTCCTGGATGCCCATCACCGGTGGTGCATTGAGCTGGGCCGAGCGCTCGATGATCTGCACGAGATTCACGTTCTCCCGATGGCTCGGCTTGAACGCCACGATCTCCGCGTTGAGCGGCGCGCCCAGGAGCGCGAGATCACCGAGGAGGTCAACGGCCTTGTGCCGCACGAACTCGTCGGCCCATCGCAACTCGGGCCGGACCCCACCGTCGACCGCAAGCCCGATCGTGTTGTCCGTCGATGCGCCAGCTGCAAGCCCTTGCTCCCGCAAACCCTCGAGCTCCGCTTCCATCCCGAACGTGCGGGCACGGGCGAGTTCGGCCACGAACGTCTCGGCCGATATTGCATAACTCCCGGTTTGTGATCCCACGGCGGGATGCGGGAAGTCGATGCTCACCGTAAGACGCAGCTCGTCCGCTGGGGCAACGAGATACCGGGTCTCCCCGCCCTGCACGGTGAACGGCGCCTTGATGGAGAGCGCCGCGCGCGCGCCTTCGACATCCTGAAACCCAGCGTCGACGAGCGCTTCCACGATCGGGGCAGCACTCCCATCCAGTGCAGGGACCTCGGGCCCGTTCACGCCAACGTCGAGGTCGTCGATGCCGAGACCGGCGGCCGCGGCCAAAACGTGTTCCACCGTGCTTACCGTGACGTCCCCGTCGGCGAGGACGACACGCCGATCGGCATCGCGCACGTTTCGCACGAGCGCAGCGATGGCCTGACTGTCCTGGATGTCGGTACGACGGAAGACCAAGCCCGTACCTGGGGCGGCGGGCGCCAGCGTGAGCTGGACGTCGGCCCCCGTGTGGAGCCCGACACCACTCAACACCGTCTCTTGGGCGAGTGTTCGACGACTATGACTCATCGCGTTTCGCAATCCTTTCCAACGAGGAGACAAGTGGTGCCAGGCGTTGCACCGCAGCGGTCTGTCGGAGAACGCTTCGGTGATCACGTGCCGGGTACCCCGACACGGTGGATCCTGCCGGTACGTCACCGATCACGCCGCTCTGGGACGCGACTCGGCTGTCGCGCCCCACGGTCAGATGGTCAGCCAGGCCGGCCTGCCCGGCGAGCATCACTCCGTCTTCGACGACGGTGCTTCCCGCAATGCCGACTTGCGCCATGATGATACAGCCGCGACCGATCCGCACGTTGTGGGCAATCTGGACGAGATTGTCGATCTTCGTGCCGGCGCCGATGATCGTATCACGACTCGCCCCGGCATCCACTGTGCTGTTGGCACCCACCTCGACGTCGTCCTCGAGGATGCACCGCCCGAGGTGCGGCACGCGGCGCGGCGTGCCGTCTTCCTCCACGAATCCGAACCCGGGGCCGCCCACGCGGGCGCCTGGACGGATCCAGACGTCCGCGCCGAGTTGCGTGCCGGAGTCGACCGCGGCGTGCGGGCCGATCCGGCACCGATCGCCGATGTGCACACCCGCCCCGATGACGGCCCCGTATTCGACGACGCAATCGGCTCCCAACTGAACATCCGGGCCGATCGAGACGGCCGCCCCGATCCGAACGCGGCCGGACCACCGACAGTCCCGGCCGAGTTCCGCGGTCGGGTGGATGCCCCATGTCTGTTCAGCAGCATTCGCGCCGAAGGCAGCGATGACACGGGCGACCGCCGCAGCCGGCGCAGAGACCACGATCCCCGCCGTGTCGGCCGGAACCAGGTCAGCAAGTTCGGAGGGGACCAGCACCGCCCCGGCACGCGTCGCCCGGATCAACGATCCCACGCGCGGGCCGGCAGCAAACGCCAACTCGCCGGGCCCCGCCACACTGATGGCGGCGAGCCCGGCGAGCAGACGTTCGGACGTTCCCCGCAACTCACCGTCGACCAACCCGGCGACGTCACCGGCGGTCACGGCGGTGCGAAACCGCATGGGCGCCTACTGACCCGTGTTGGTCAGACGCCGGACAACCGTCGTAGTGAGATCGAGCACGGGGTCAGCCGACACGATGTTGTTCCCCGGTGACGACACGTCGAAGATGACGCTCAAGTTGCGCTCGGCTCGGAGGCCGTCGATCACCCGCTGAATGCGATCCTCCAGCGGACCGACCAGCTCCTGCCGGCGCTCCTCGGCCCGCTGCTGCAACTCACCGGCACGCTGCTGGTACCGCCCCTGGAGCTGGCGCAACTCATCCTGCTTCGCCTGACGCGCGGACGGCGTCAGCACGACGGCCTGCTGGTCGAACGCGGTGATCGCGGAGTCGAGCTGCTGCTGCAACGTCTCGACCTCCGCGCGCCAGCTGTTCATGTCCGCGTTGAATGTCGACTCCGCCTGCGCGTAGCCAGGGGTCTGCTGCAGGATGATCTCCGACGCCACGATGCCCATGAGCGGGCCTTGCTGCTGCTGGGGGCCGGCCGGCGCGGCCGCGATGCCGACCACAGCCAGGACGCCAATGGCGCCAAGTCCGAGACGGGTGATGCTCCGACGATCCAAATGCATGGTCATGTTCCTGCGAAAGAAGATTTAGAAGTAGTTACCGAGCCGGAAATGGAATTTCCAACCCGGATCGGGATTCCCAAACACATCGACACGGTCGAACCCGTACGCGTAGTCGAGGCCGATCGGCCCCAGCGGCGTCACCAAGCTGACGCCGGCCCCCACCGAACGGAACATCCGCGCCGGATTGAACTTCGCCGGCCCTGCCCACACGTTCCCGGCATCGATGAACGTGCTCAGGTAGATCGACTGGCTGAAGCGAAAGCCCAACTCGCCGGTCATGGCCAGATAGGATCCGCCAAACGCATTCACCGTGCTCGCCTGCTGGCCGCTTGCGAACGGGTCATATCCCGCCGGAGTGATCGAGAACTCCTCATACCCTCGAAGCGGGATACCGAACTGCACCCCGCCCATCGAGAACAGCTGCCGGAAGTGCGGCCCAGCGTCGCCCCACAGAAACCCCGTTTGCGCGCCCAGCCCCAGGAGGAGCTTCATCGGGCTGCTCATCGGGTCATCGCCGCCGATGTTCGCGATCGGCGTATACCAGCGGCCCTCGAACGTGAGACGCCGAAAATTGCCGCTGCCGCCCAGAGGACCGCCGCCTTGCGCCACGGTCACACGGTGCAACACACCGCCCGACGCAAACGGCATGTCGATCCGGGTGTCTCGCACGAGGCTCAGCGTCGCAATGGACAGCACGCAGTTGCTGCAGAAGAAGCGTGACGTCAGCGTCGGCGAATCATAATCACTCTGCTCGAGCGCGTAGGACGTGAAGAGCCTCGTGAACCGGGAACCGAGCAACGGGAACCCCACTTGGATGCTGGCACCCCGCGTCGTGATCCGCCCGAGATCCGCCACCGTATATCGCAACCGAGAGCTGTGGAGGGAGAGTGTCCCCGAGATCAGCGAGCCCCGTAGTGCCGGATCCGTGTACGAGATGTTGAAGTTGTTGATGTTTCGGCCGAACTGCCATTGGAACGATACGCGCTTGCCACGCCCGAAGAGGTTCGGTTCGTCGAGGCCGATGAACCCGCCGATGCCGGTTCCCTGCCCGACCGACGCACCGAAGTTGATGTTGCCCGTGTGGCGTTCCTTCACGTTGAAGACCACGTTCACGTCGCCCTGGTCGTTCGCGGGCTCCGTCGTGGGGATCGGCAGCGGCTGCTCGAAAAACCCGAGGTTCGAGATGTTCTGGTACGATCGGATCAGAGCATCCTGCCGCATGACGTCGCCCGGTACCATCAAGATCGCCCGCCGGATCACGTCCTCATGGGTCACCGTGTTGCCCCGGACGATCACCTTGTTCACGATGGCCGGTTGCCGTTCGACAATCTGCCACCGCAGGTCCACGACGTGTCGATCGTCGCCCACCGCCCGCCGGTTCATCGTGCCCGCAACCTGCGCGTAGATGTACCCGCTGTTCATGTACAGGTTGCGCACCTGCTGGGTCGCCTCGTCCCACTCCTCCTGATCGAAGTACCGCGGACCGTCCCGCTCCCCACCCAGACCCAGGAACCCCGATGATTGGACACCGAATGGGTAGTACCGCTCGATCTGCCCAACCGAGAAGAAACGGTTGCCCACAACCTCGAATGAGCCGACCTCGTACCGCTCACCCTCACGAATCTGGATCTCGAGTGTTCCCCGACCGGAGCGCGGGTCCACGATCAGGGTATCGCCTACGACCTGGAAGTCGATGAAACCCCGTTCGGCGTACGCGCGCGGGAGCCGATCACGGAGATCCTGATCCAGCTTGTCCTCGTTGAACTCACCGCTCCGCCACCACCAAAAGCCCTCCGGCTTCGTGGACATGCTCCCGACGATCTCGAGATCGGTGAGTATCTCGTTGCCGTTGATCACGATTTGGCTGATCGTGACGCGCCGTCCCTCGGTCACGTCGAACGTGACATGGACCGACCCGTCGTCCTGCGGCACCTCGCGGATGCCCACTTCGGTCTGGTAGAACCCCTCATCGAGGTAGAGGGAGTCGATCGCCGCGCGCGACCGTGCAGCTTCCGCACGATCATACGGCCGGCCGGCGAGGAGGCTGACCTTCCCACGCGCCTTGCGGAGGGAGACCTTCTCGGCCCCGCGGACAGACCAACTCACCAGCAGTGGGCGCTCAACCACCGCGATGCGCAACACCACGCGATCGCCAAACTGGCCCTGCTGAAATGTCACATCGTCGAACTGCTTCAGGCTGAAGAGGGACTGCGCTGCGCGTTGGAGGTCCCGAAATCCGACGGGGACACCCACGGCGAGCCCAGACGCCGCGATGACGGTACCGCGGGCTACCCGGCTCGTGCCCTCGACGGCGATCGAATCGAAGACGATCGGCTGGAACGCCTGCTCCTGGGCACGCGCTGTCGACGCCCACCAGGACAATGCGACGAGGGCCAGCAGTATCCGCATGGTCAGGTCTTGGACTCGCTCAGCGCACGAAAGGCCAGGTTCTCGCCGTCCGGACCGACGTCGACCTCGACCTCGTCGCCGGGCGAGAACTCACCGAGGAGGATCTTGTCCGAAAGCGGATCCTCGACGAACCGCTGGATCGCCCGCTTCAGTGGTCGGGCACCGAACGCCTCGTCGTACCCGTGATCCACCAAGAATTCCGTTGCCGCGTCCGTACGCCGCAGCTTGTAGCCCTCAGGGGCGATCCGCCGCTCCACCTCCGCGAACATGATCGACACGATCTGCGCGATGTGCTCGCGACCAAGCGGGTGGAAGACGATGACGTCATCGAGCCGGTTCAGGAACTCCGGATTGAACACGCGATCGACTTCATCCCGCACCTTCTGCTCGATACGTTCAAACGCCGCTTTGGTGTCCGGCTGCTCGAATCCCAGAGACTTGTTCTTGGTGATGTCCCGAGCACCGATGTTCGACGTCATGATGACGACCGTGTTCTTGAAATCGATCTTGCGGCCGTAGTTGTCCGTGAGGTGGCCCTCATCCAGCACCTGGAGCAGGATGTTGAACACGTCCGGATGCGCCTTCTCGATCTCGTCGAGGAGCACGACCGAGTACGGCTTGCGGCGCACGGCCTTCGTCAGGGCTCCCGAATCCTCGTAACCGACATAGCCGGGAGGTGCGCCGATGAGCCGACTGACGCTGAACTTCTCCATGTACTCCGACATATCGACGCGGATCAAGGCCTGCTCGTCGGCGAACAGGAAGCGTGCGAGCGTCCGCGCCAGTTCCGTCTTTCCGACGCCCGTTGGACCACAGAACACGAACGTGCCGATCGGACGGCGCGGGTCCTTGAGCCCGGCGCGGGAGCGGCGGATGGCGCGGGCAATGGCATCAATCGCCTGGTTCTGTCCGACCACCGATTCGTGCAGTTCCTCCTCCATTCGCAGGAGCCGCTGCGTTTCGGCCTCCTGGAGGCGCGTGACGGGAATCCCGGTCCATCGCGAGACGATGAACGAGATCTCCTCCTCGCCGATCGTCGGGCGGTGCACCTCGCGCTCCTTTTCCCATTCCTCCTGGCGCTTACGGATCTCCGACTGGAGGTCGCGCTCCTGGTCTCGCAGCGCTGCCGCGCGCTCGAAGTTCTGGTCGCGGACCGCTTCCTCCTTGTCGCGGTTCACGCCATCCAGTTGCTCCTTGAGTTCCCCGACTTCCGGTGGCGGTACTTGTGCCGCGAGCCGGGCCCGAGCGGCCGCCTCGTCGATCACGTCAATCGCCTTGTCGGGCAGGAATCGGTCGGTGATGTAGCGCTCGGAGAGCCGCGCGGAGAGATCCAACGCCGCATCGGGAATCACGACCTTGTGGTGATCCTCATACCGCTGGCGCAGACCCTTGAGGATATCGACCGTCTCGTCGACCGATGGCGGATCGACGATCACCGTCTGGAATCGTCGTTCGAGCGCACCGTCTTTCTCGATATACTTGCGGTACTCGTTGAGCGTCGAGGCACCGACGCACTGAAGTTCTCCACGCGCCAGCGCGGGCTTCAGCATGTTGGACGCGTCGATCGCGCCCTCGGCAGCACCGGCGCCCACGAGCGTGTGGAGCTCATCGATGAACAGCACCACGTTCCGGTTCTGGGCGATCTCGTTCATCACCGCCTTCAGGCGTTCCTCGAACTGCCCGCGGTACTTCGTACCGGCGATTACGGCGGCCATGTCGAGCGCGAGGACCCGGTATCCCTTCAACGACTCCGGGCTCGCACCGGTGGCGATCATTTGGGCGAGGCCTTCGACGATGGCCGTCTTGCCGACGCCGGCTTCGCCGATCAGGACGGGATTGTTCTTCTTCCGACGTGACAGCACCTCGATGACACGTTCGATCTCCTGTTGGCGCCCAATCGTCGGGTCGAGCTCCCCTTCGCCGGCGAGCGCCGTCAGATCGCGGCAGAAGTGATCGAGGGCCGGCGTTTTCGATTTCTTCTCCCCACCGGCTCGGGCCTGCCCCGGTGCCGCTGTCCCCTCCTTCGCACCGGCCGGCATGTCCGAGCCGAGCAGCCGAAGCGTTTCGGCGCGCGCCTGCTCGAGGCTCACGCCCCCGTCGCCGAGGACCTGTGCGGCGATGCCCTTCTCCTCCCGCAGCAAGCCGAGCAACAGATGCTCCGTACCGACGTAGGAGTGATTGAGCTCTCGCGCCTCGCTCATCGCCAACTCGAGCACCTTCTTGGCCCGTGAGGTGTACGGCAGGTCCGGCCCCTCAGGTGCCGGGGCCTTCCCCTTCTTGACCGTCTCCTCGATCCGTTGCTGGATCTCGTCGAGGTCGACGTTGAGGTTTGTCAGGACGGCCGCTGCCACGCCCTCGCCCTCTCGGATCAAGCCGAGCAAGATGTGCTCGGTCCCGACGTACTCGTGGTGCAGCCGGGCCGCCTCTTCCCGCGCCATCTGCAGCACTTTGCGGACACGATCGGTGAAGTTGTACCCGTTCATCGGGTCCCTTGCCTCTCTAAGTCAATGTGTGTGCCGCCGTCAGGCATCAACCGAGCCATTGGACCCCCGCATGGCATCGGCCTCAAGCGTGCGGCGTACGAACGCCGCACGACTGACCGGCAATTCGGGGTCGGACAGCATCCGACCTTCCTGCGCAGCAAGGTGTGCCGGCTGCGTGAAGATCAGGAGCTTGTTCAACGTGTATACACTGACGTCCTGAATCAGGTTCAGCCCGAGGCCCAGCCGTACCCCACTGAGCAGGTTCATCGTTTCCTCGAACGACAAGCTGCGTGCGTACCGCAGCAACCCGTACGCCCGCCAGACCTTGTCGGCGATCACGGACGGCGCTTCACGCTGCAGCACCTCACGGGCCTGCTCCTCGTACTCGATCACCTTGCGGACCATCGTCCCGAGATGGTCCAGCAGGTCCTCCTCCGACTTGCCGAGGGTGGTCTGGTTCGAGAGCTGGAAGAAATTCCCGACGACTTCGCTACCCTCGCCGTAGAGCCCTCGAAACGTGAGTCCGACCTGCGAAAGGCCCTGAAGAACCTTCGCGATCTCTTTGGTGAGAACGAGGCCCGGCAGGTGGATCAAGACCGAGGCACGCAGCCCCGTCCCGGCGTTCGTCGGACAGGCGGTAAGGTAACCAAACTCCGGATGGAAGGCGAAGGCGACGCGCGTGCCGAGCTCCGCATCAAATCGCTCGATGGCCGCATAGGCCCGATCGAGGTCGAATCCCGATCGAAGGCTCTGTAATCGGAGGTGATCCTCCTCGTTCACCATGATGCCGAGCTCGCCGGTGGTGAGCAGTGCCGCCCCCCTCCGGACCGTCCGTCCTCGCTCCAGACCTGCAAGCTCGCGGGAGATCAAATGACGCTCGTGGAGCACCTGGCGTTCAAGCCGATCGAGACCGTCGACGGAGAACAGGATGGCGCGCTCGAGCGGCGCCATCGAGCGGGCCGCCTCCAGCGTGGCGTCGCTGGTGCGCTGCAACGCCTCGTCCGACCCGCGGACGGTAAAGGGGTGACCCTGGAGGTTGCGGGCGAGGCGAATGCGCGTCGACAGCACGACACCGCTGTGCGGCCCGCTCCCGTCGAGCCAGGAGATGCCGCCGTCCGGCAGGAGATCGAGATCGAAGCTCATTCCAACCCCCGAATCCGGTCGCGCAGATCCGCCGCCAACTCGAAGTTCTCCGCTTCGACCGCCCGTTTCAGGCGCTCCTGCAACTCCGATATCAACCTCGGTGCTTCGTCGGCATCGAGGGGTGCGGCGTCGAGGTACAACTTGCCCACGTGATGCGCCGCGCCGTGGATTCGTCGCAGCAACTCGCGGAGGTGCGATTCGAACGCCCGATAGCACTCGGCACACCCGAGTCGACCCGTCTCTCGAAAGTCCTGCAGCGTAGCCCCGCACGTCGGACACGCCCCCGCATCAACTCCCTCGGGCAGTGCCGCCGCCGCACCCTGACCGCCGGCCCCAAGGAACCCGGACAGGGGAAGCTTCGATACCGATGCCGACGTCTGCACGCCCTTTTCCTTCGCGCACTGCTCACAGAGATGCAACGTCGTCACGGCGTTGTCGACGATCTGCGTCAGGTGAATGGCTGCTTGGCGCTCGCCGCAGTTATCGCAGAGGCTCATGACACAGGCTCCCCGGCAGCAGAGGTGTGCAACTCGCCGCGCTGCAGCACCAGCACTCGATCCGCGCGCTCCGCGAGGGACGGATTGTGCGTCACCACCACCAACGCCGTCTCCAGCGTGTGGACCAACTGGAACAGCATGTCGTGCAGCCGTCCGCTATGAAAGCTATCCAGATTCCCGCTCGGCTCGTCCGCTAGGAGCACACGCGGATCGTTGGCCACCGCGCGCGCCACGGCACACCGCTGTTGCTCCCCACCCGACAACTCCGGCGGACGGTGGGTCATGCGACCGGCGAGGTCGACCGCAGCAAGCAGCTCCTCCGCTCGGCTGCGGGCCTTTCCCTCCTCCTGCCCGCCAATCAGCAGCGGCATCATCACGTTCTCGAGTGCCGTGAACTCCCGCAGCAGATGGTGGAATTGAAAGACGAATCCGATCTTCTCGTTCCGCAATCGGTTCTTGGCCTCCTCGCCGAGCGTCGAGTACGGGACGCCGTCCAGTCGTACCTCGCCGGCGTTGGGCGTGTCCAACGCTCCGAGCAGGTGAAGCAACGTGCTCTTGCCAGCCCCCGATGCCCCGACGATCGCCACGGATTCGCCACGCCCCAACGTGAGGTTGACGTCCGTCAGTACCGGTACCAGGCTGCCGTCTCCCGCCCGATAGCTCTTCTGCAAGCCGATGCCCTCGAGAATCGCGCTCATTCGTACCGGATCGCCTCGACCGGGTGCAGCAGTGCCGCCTGCCGCGCCGGATACAGCGTCGCCAGCGTCGCGACCGAGATACTCGCGACCACGATGATCACGAGATCGACGGGATTCACTTGCACGGGCAGGTGATCGATGAAGTACACGGCGGGGTTCAGATCGATGATGCGCCCCTGGTCGACCAGGCGACCCAGAATCAGCCCCAACGCAGTCCCGAGGAGCGTACCGGTTGTGCCGATCGTGACACCCTGGAGAATGAAGATCCGGCGGATCGTGGCCACGGGCAGCCCCATGGCCCGCAGGATGCCAATCTCCCGCGTCTTGTCGCGCACAAGCATCGTGAGCGTGCTGACGATGTTGAATGCCGCCACCACGACGATCAGGAGCAGAATCGTACCCATCGCGAGTTTCTCGAGCTGCAACGCGGAAAACAGCGACTGATTCTGGCTCTGCCAATCGAGAGTGCGGAACGGGTAACCCAGCTCGTCCTCGAGCTCCTGGCCGACGACGGGCGCCCGCCACGGATCGGCGATCCGGACTTCGAGTCCCGACACGGCGCTGTCGAGACCGGCAAATTGCTGAGCAATCTCTCGCGGCATGACGATGTACCCGTTGTCGTACTCATACATGCCGGTCTCGAACTGCCCCGACACCTCGAACGACCACCACCGCGGGACGAACGCGCCCATGGCAGGATTGAACTTGCTGCCGGTGGGAGACAACAGCGTGACCTTCTCGCCCGGGTACGCCGACAGGCGTTCACCGACCCGTCTTCCGACGACGATTGCGCCGTCCACGTCGTCGAGCGTGGTGCGGAACGCGAGATCCCCCGACAGGAAGTGCTGCGCAAGCGCGGTCACCGCCTGGTCGAGCGTGTCCGGCTCGATGCCGATGACGTACACGCCTTCGTGATAATCCGCGCCGGCCGAGAGGAGGCCCTGCGAGAGGACGAAGGGCGCCGCCGCTACGACCTCCTCGTGCTCGAGCACGCGGTCGCGCACGGCCTGCCAGTTCTCGAGCCGCAGTCCCCTGCCGTACGTGAGCACCCGGAGATGGGGACTGGCCACGAGGATCTTCTCCCGCAGTTCGGTCTGCAGCCCGTTCATCACCCCGACAACGACGACCAATGCCATGACGCCGACGGTCACCCCGCCGGTCGCGATCAAGGTGATCAGCGACACCATCCGCGAGGAGCGCCGGCTCTTGAGGTAGCGGGCCGCCAGTCGAAGATCGAGCCGGCTCATGGGATCGGCCGCAAGGTCGGAAACAAGATGACATCCCGAATCGATTCGGTGTCCGCCATCAGCATGACCAGCCGATCGATACCCACACCGCACCCGCCCGTGGGTGGCATGCCGAACTCGAGCGCGCGGAGGTAGTCCTCGTCGATTGCGTGCGCGTCTGTGTCGCCGGCGGCGCGTGCCGCCTGCTGCGCATCGAACCGGCGGCGTTGGTCGTCCGGATCGTTCAGCTCGCTGAAGGCGTTCGCGATCTCCCATCGATTGATGAACAGTTCGAACCGTTCCGCAAGCGCATCGTTCCCGCGTTTTGGCTTTGCCAGCGGCGAGATCGCGAGCGGGAAGTCTACCACGAACGTCGGGCCAAGCAGGTGCGGCTCCACATACTCGCTGAAGATCTCGTCGATCAGCCGTCCCCTCGGGAGCGGGTCGATGTCCGGCACGTCTCGTTGGCGCAGCAGGTCCTTGAGGGCCTCGTCATCCGTGTCGTCGAGCACGACGCCGGCGTGCTCCTCGACCAAATCGAGATACGCATGCCGCGGCCACGGCGGGGCAAAGTCGAAATCTCGCCCGAACCGCTGTATCACCGAGGTCCCGAAGAGGTACTGGACGAGCCCATGCAGCATCTCTTCGGTTAGCGCCATCACCCCCTCGTAATCGAGGTACGCCTCGTAGAACTCGAGCATCGTGAACTCGGGGTTGTGCTGGCGATCAATCCCCTCGTTCCGAAAATCGCGTCCGATTTCGTACACTCGCTCGATCCCGCCGACGATACACCGCTTCAGGTACAGCTCCGTCGCGATGCGCAGGAAGAACGGCGCGTCGAGCGCGTTGTGGTGGGTCGTGAACGGTCGCGCGAGCGCCCCCCCATACAGCGGTTGCAGGACCGGCGTCTCGACCTCGAGATACCCCCGGTCGTCCAGAAACGAGCGGAGGAACCGGATCGTGCCGGCCCGGATCTCGAACACCCGGGTGAGCTCCGGGTGAGCCAGGAGGTCAGCGTATCGCTGGCGGTAACGCAGCTCCGGATCCGCGAGACTCCCGTGCTGTTCACCGTCCGCATCCTCCTTGCCCAACGGCGGCGGCCGCAGCGCCTTGGCAAGAAGGGTCACGGTTTCCGCTTGCACCGTGATCTCTCCCGTGCGCGTTCGAAACACCGTGCCGGCAACGCCGATCACATCGCCGAGATCGAGGAGCTTCACGAGGTCGTAGGGTTCCGCACCGATCGTATCGCGCCGGAAGTACACCTGCACTCGTCCGCTCTGGTCGGCAATGTGCACGAAGGTGGTCTTGCCGTGGCCCCGGCGAGATACGATTCGCCCTGCGAGGCTCACGTGAGATTCTTCGCCATCGACGAAGGACTCGATGACCGACGCTGCGCTGTGGGTGCGGTCATACGAATACGCGAACGCCGGAATGCCCCGCGCCTCGAGCTCGGCAAGCTTGTCCCGGCGCGCCTGCTCGACGAACGAGCGCTCGTCGGTCATGCCGCGCGGCTCCCGAACCGCTTGAGGAACGTCTCGATGAACGGGTCGATCTCTCCGTCCATCACCGCCTGGACGTCGGTCACTTTCAGCTCAGTTCGGTGATCATTGACCATCGTGTAGGGCTGGAACACGTACGATCGTATCTGGTTTCCCCAGGAAATGTCCGTCTTGGTGGCCTCAACCTTGGCCCGCTGCTTCTCGCGTTCGTCAATGGCCAGTTGATACAGTGCGGCCTTCAGCATCTTGAGGGCCGTTGCACGGTTCTTGTGCTGGCTGCGCTCCTGCTGACAGGACACTGCAACACCCGTCGGCACGTGCCGCAGGCGGACGGCAGACGAGGTCTTGTTGACATGCTGGCCTCCCGCACCGGATGCCCGAAACACTTCCATCTCGATGTCTTCTTCCCGCAGATCGATTTCCACCGCATCATCGACCACCGGGTACACGAACACGGACGCAAAGGACGTGTGCCGGCGGGATTGGGCGTCGAATGGAGAGATCCGGACCAGCCGGTGCACGCCCTTCTCCGCCTTCAGGTATCCGTACGCGTAATCACCCCGCACTTCCAGCGATGCGGACTTGATGCCGGCCTCTTCCCCGGCAACCAGGTCCAACACTTCGACCGTGAGGCCTCGCCGTTCAGCCCACCGCGTGTACATCCGCACGAGCATCTCCGCCCAATCCTGGGATTCGGTCCCGCCAGCACCAGGGTGAATCGTCAGCAGCGCGTCTCGGCGATCGTCCGGGCCCTGCAGCATGCCCTGCAGTTCCAACTGGCCGATGCCCTCCTCGAGCCGAGCAGCCTCTTCGGCCAGCCCCGCTTCGATATCGGCATCGGGATCATCGGCGGCTAATGTCGCGAGCTCGCGTGCGTCCGACAGCCGTAACTGGAGATCACGAAACGGATCGATCCAGCGCTTGAGCTGGCGAACCTCCGCTACGGTACCTTTTGCTTTGTCGGGATTATCCCAGAAACCCGGCTCCGCCATGGAGCCTTCTAACGCATCGAGGCGAGTGGCTTTGTCAGCGAGGTCAAAGATAACCTCGGAGTTCAGTGAGCCTCTCGTCTAGCGCATCCAGCTGTTCCACGACTTGCTGCAACATGTCCGGCTCCGGAACCGATGAGTCTTCTATAGCTCAAACCGTCCCCCTCCCGACCGGGAGGGCGACGGCTCGGTGAACACCCGTAAGATAAGCAGGGGCCTAGGTTTCCGCGACCAATCAGAACAACTGCTGACCGCCCGCGAGGATCTCGTTCAGGGCCTCGGTGAAGAAGGGTGTGGAGTTCGCCATATCCTCCCCAACCTGCTCGACATACTCCTGCCAGCTCTTCTTGATCTCCTCCTCGAAATCCTCCTTCAAGGTCCCCGCCGCCAGCGATTGCTGCCGCTTTTCCGGCTGGTAGACAATCATGTCGGAGACGAGCGCTCGCGCGAGTCGCCGGGCCTTCTGACGCGGATCGCGCGAGAGAAACGGGTTGATCGGCGCGCGGGGCGGCTCCGTCGGCGCCGACGGTGCGGGCGTCCGTTCCTCCATCGGTGCTGGAGGCGCGGGTGCTGCGGCCTCGCTGGGTGGAGACGGGGGGGCGAGCGGCTCGCGTTCAGCGGCCGGTTCGGGAACGTCCGGCTCCACCGGCGCAATCGGCTCAGCGCTGACGGGTTCGGGCTCGGCGACAATCGGCTCCACGGGCGCGCGCGGCGGCAACTCCGCCGGCTCGGTGGGAGGCTCCGGGATGACGGGAGCTTCCGGCACCACCGGGGCAGCCGCTGCTGGGGCCGCCGGTTCCGCCACCGGCGGCGCACTCGCCTCAGGTGGGGCGGGAACTGCCGGCGCCGCAGGGCTGATGTCCGGCGGCCGGGTGGTCTCTGGGGGGACCGGCTCGATCGCAGGAGGTGCAACGGGCTCCGGCGTCTCGGGCACCGGCGCCACCGGCTGAGCGGAAGGCGGCTCGGGCGGTGGGACCGGCGCGGAACGCAGCGGCGGACCCTCCGTGGGTCGGAACACCGGAGCGCTCGGGCGCGGCTGTACCGCCTCTCGGGCGCGCGCCAGCTCCTCCGCATCCGGACGCACGATGACCGGTCGCGTCGGCGTCGGCTGTGCCTTGGGCGTGGCCGGCGGCGGCGTCACAGTTGGCCCTGAGACCGGGCGCGTGAACCGCACCGCCGGTGCGGGCGCGGGCGGCTGTGTGTTGTCCGCAGCTGCCGGCGGCGCAGCGGCGGGGCGCACCGGTGGCGCGCTCACCGCAGCTGCCGAAGTTGCCGGCATCCCTACCGGTATGACACCGCTGCACTCCGCGCACCGTGCCCGCACGCCCCCATCGGGAACCTTGGCGGGATCAACTCGATAGACCGTACTGCAATCCGGACATCGAACGTTCATCGCTTTCTCCCTCCCACGACTGCTGCTACTGACCCTCGTCCCGGCGTCGGTCGACAACGAACACCGACCCGGGCAAAGTCTTGGCATAACTCTTCATCTCGGTCGCCAGCTCACTCACCTCAGCCGGATGCGTGAACTCGCGCCGTTCATTCGTGACGATCCCGATCGACAAGGTCATCAGCGGCACCCGGTGAAGATGGCCCCGCCGGTCCTTGCCGAAAAAGTACCCAGCCCGCCGATCCTGCGGACTGTACTGGAACGGGATGAGCGCATCGAAGACGGCGATGACCTCCGCGCATACCTCCTGCACCATGTCCAGCGGCAGGACCATGATGAAGTCGTCCCCGCCGATGTGGCCGACGAACCCCTTGACCGGACTGAGCCCCTTTACGACGTCGCGGAGAATGCGCGACAGAATAAAGATCACCCGATCCCCGTCGTAGTAGCTGTAACGGTCGTTGAACTCCTTGAAGTGATCCAGGTCGGCGTAGCAGACGGCGAACAGCTGCTTCTCATCCAACCGCTGCTTCATGGCACGCTCGATCTCGGTCGTGCCGGGAAGCCGCGTCGACGGGTGCACCGCCACATTGCGCTCGGTGCGCGCCAGCAACACGCCGAGACGGCTTCGTTGCTCGGATGGCGCGATGATGGGCGTCAGTACCTCATCAACCCCGGCCTCGAACCAGTCCCGCACGGCACTCGACTCGTGCTGGCCGGACACCACTGCAATCGGGACGATCGCCGTGTACGGATCGAGCTTGAGCCGCTGACACATGCCGAGCCCGTTAGCCCCGACGCCATCGGCATCGACGATGATAAGTGCGGGGGGGTTCCTAAGCGCCTGCGTCTCGACGGCGTCGGTGTCGCTGTGGTGTACCACCCTGCAATTGGCCGTCTGCGCCCATGCCGAAACGAGGTCGGGAACGGGACGTTCAACCGGCGAATAGTGGATTACCGTCGGAGTCGTCCGCACCGATCTCCTGCGCTCCTAATTGACGATAGGACCGAAACTTACGGGTCCGCGTAATCCAAGTCAAATACGCGTATCAGAACTCGATCTGCAGCGAAGTCGACCAGGCTGGGCCATCGACGTCCCTCCCCAGCCCCAATCCGGAACGCACGGACACCGGTGCGCCAGCGTCGGCCAACCGACCCGTGATGAAGGCGTCGATGGCGCTGATTAGGTGGTTGGCCAGTATCAACCCGAGCTGCCGCGTGGCGCGCCGGAAGCCCTCGTCGCTCTGTTCAATGCTCCGCTGAAAGAGATCCCGCTCGAGCCCCGCATTGCGCCAACTCCACAGGAAATTGGGCCCAACGGCGCGGCTCTGGTAGAACGCCAAGGCACGCTGGTAGGGAACGGAGCCCTGTTCCGGCGGGTTGTCCGGGTCCGCGAAGAACGTCTCCGTGGCGAGGTGCCAGATGCTGCCGTTGTAGCTCTCGGGATCCTCCGGCGGCATGAAGGCCGGTCCCGGATCGGCATCGTACGGGCCGCTGTCCAGAAACTTGCCCATCTGCTCGTAGTATTCGAACGCCGTGTCGCGCACCATCGGCTCGTAAGCCGCACGAGCCACGCTGAAGGCAAGGTCGCGATACTGGTCGCCCTCCCGTTCACCTTCGCGGTAGAAGGTGAAGAATCGCAGAAGCAGGACCCCCTCGATCGCCAAGTACACGGCCCCGCGCGCGTGACCCTGGAGGAACTGCCCGGACCCCGGCAGGATGAGCGAGGCCAGCGGCGGCAGCCAGACCGGCCGGGGGGACGCCTCCCCAGCCTGCACCACGGCTGGCGCTTGGATCGGCAACCACGGATCGGCGAGCTGCTGGCTCGCGGCGGAAGTCGCAAGCACCGCGAGCATGGCACCGGTCACCGCCGTGCGTTGCATCACCCTCAGATCCGTGCGCGCAGGGAGAAGTGCACTGGTTCGTCGAAGCTGCCCGAGTCGTAGAAGATCCTGGCAAAGTCCACCGCGATCCGCCCGATTTGTACACCGATCCCAATCGACGGTCCGGAAGTCTGGGACTGCAGGATCGCATAGCCGGATCTGATGCTCACGAACTCACCGTACGCGAGCTCGACGCCGAGCCGGGCATCCGGGTTGTTGTACGTACCCCAGTCGTTGTGCAGATCGGCGAGAAACCGAGCCGAGAGCACCTCGCTTGTCTCGGTCGCCGGCCGGATCTGCATGCGGTACGCCAGCCCCAACTCAACGCGCGTCGGGAGTGGGTCTGCCTGATCGCGGTTCTGGATCTGCAGCTTGAAGCCGGCGTGCTTCACCGCAACGCCAACGCGGAGTGCCTCCGACGCACCGAACCCGTACTGCAGCCCGACGTCGACCCCATGCGACGTTCCGACCACGGCCGGTGCCGTCCCACAGTCTCCCGAACAGTCCTGCCGGAACTGAATGAGCTTGTAGTTCAGCCCAAAGGCCAAGTGGGACACGATCTCGGTGGCATATGACCCCAACAGCTCCAGGTTCTTGACCGAGAGTCGCCCCTGGATTTGGCCCGGGTTCAGAACGACCTCCTGACTCCCGAAGTCCACCAGGTAGGCCGACGCGCCGAGCACTCCGAGGCCCGTGATGGGAAACGCCCCGCCGATGGCGGTGTTGTCCGAGGCAAACGTCGAGGAGAAATGCGCGAAGAACTCGCCGTCGTCGAGCCGCGAGAGCCCTGCCGGGTTCCAGAACAGCGCCTCGGAGCTGCCGCCGTCGGCGCTGCCCGCCTGCCCGAGGGCGCTGGCCCGGGCCCCGACGGGCAAGAGCAGGAACGTCGCCCCTCCCTCGACCGGCGGACCGTCGTCCTGTGCCAGG
>JBDHJO010000204.1:0-4665 GCA_039586875.1 Gemmatimonadota bacterium
CGGGAAACACCCGACCAGACTGGAAATCGACCCGCCGGCGGTCTGGACTTCGACCGGGACGGAAATCGCGTACCCGTTGTCCTCGATCAGGAAGAGCACCGGCAACTGCAGGTTACTCGCCGTGTTCAGCGCCTCCCAGAATTCCCCTTCACTGGTCGTGCCGTCACCCGACGTACACAGCACGATTTCGTCGCGCTCAAACCGCTCGTCCCGGTTCGGTATGTCCGTGATCCGATCGTACCGCAACCACGCTTCGGCACAGCCAACGGCATTGAGATACTGCGTACCCGTGGGGCTCGACGAGCTCACGATATTGAGATCGACGTGCCCCCAGTGGGATGGCATTTGCCGTCCGCCGGAGTTCGGATCGTCGGCGGCCGCTACGGCCGACAGGAGCATGTCGGTCGGCGTCATGCCCAACCCAAGGCAAAGCGCACGATCGCGGTAGTACGGATAGAACCAGTCGTAACCGGGCTTCAGAAGCTTGGTCGCCGCCACCAGGACGGCCTCATGACCCGCGCCGGAGATCTGAAAGAAGATCTTGTTCTGGCGCTTGAGTTGGATCTCCTTGTCGTCGAGCGCCCTCGACAGCGCCATTACGCGATACATGTCGAGCAGCTCGGCCTTATCGAACCGTGCTCTTCGACGATCACTGCCCGACGTCGACTTGGATTTGGCGGTGGATTTCTGGGAGGTCATGGCCGCTAAAGATATCCTGTCACCGAAGCTTCGTCAGCTTGCGCAACACCTCGAGCTTCTCCAGCGCCGAACTGGAGCTGTCCGCCTCCCCGATGGTCACCATCGTATCGCGAATGTCCAGGAGCACTTCGAGTATCAACTGCTCCCGCTGAAACGATGCGTCGAGCTGATGCATGCGGTCCTTGTCTTCGGCCGCGGATGCCTGGTCGTACGCGGCGCGGTACACCTGCTCGAGGTTGGCGAGAATGCGTTCTCTCGGACGCACGGTCTTCTCTCCTCTGCGATAGCTACCGTTCGTGTGGCTGACCGACTCGCGGATACCGCATGCCAACCAGGCCACTCGGGACCTTCGGGTAGAAGTACGTCGACTTCGGCGGCATGACCTCGCCGGCGTCCGCCACGGCAATCACACGCTCCACGGGCGTTGGGTTGAGGAGCACCGCTGCACCCGCGGCTCCCGCCCGCACCACGTGAATCGCCTCCCGCGCGTTGGCCTCATACTCCAATCGTCCATCCGGACCGGCCGCTGCCAACAGCGGTTTCACGACCAGTTCGTCCACCCGCAGCACGTCGAGTGAAGCGACGGCCGCATTGAGGCCCGTGGCAAAACCCTCGAGCGTGTCGCCCCCCTTCAGAAGCAGCGCAAACGTCTGCCCCGAGGGCAGCGCCACCACACAACCGGTTCCCCGGTCTGCGAGGCTCGTGAGCTCCTCGCGCGGGTCGTCCCCCTCCGCGAGCTCCTTGATTTGAAAGCGCTCTCTGAACTGCGTCTCGAGTACCGCTGCGTCCACCGCGTCGCCGACGAGGATGCGGTGTGTCGCCTCCACGATGACCCCGGGGTCTGCCAGCGACATCACCAACGCCGGTATGCGGTCAGCTCCCGGCGTTTCCGTCGCGTACGCCACGGCCGTCTCGTAGCGATGGTGTCCGTCGGCAATGTACAGGTCGGAACGGCCGGCGAGATCCGCAATCTCGCGACCGGCTTTCCCGCCGATCCGCCAGACGGCCACCCGAACGTCGTCCAACTCCCCTTCCGCCAACGGAGGCGCCTCCAGCACCTCCTGCACGCTGCGGTGCAGCGCCTGATCCCGGTCAGGCGCGAACATCAGCAGGGATTCGAAGATGAATGCCGACGCTCGCAGGAGTGACAGTCGATCTTCTTTCGGTCCTTTGTGCGTTTGCTCGTGCGGTCGCACTCTACCCTCACCGAACGGCTCCGCCGCAACGGCGACGATCACGCCTGCACGACGACGCTCGGATCCGTCGGCCGTCTTGAAGGTCTGCGACACGACCGTCACCGTTGGCTCGTCGTCCTCGACCAGCACGCCATCCAGGACCCACTGCCCGAGCACGGTGTCGGCCGCGGCATATCGCCCGTCATCGCCATCAGGGAGGATGTAACGCACCACGTTGTGTGCGTCGCGCTCCGCCAGTCGCACACGCTCCGCCGGGGAGATCACATCGTACGGGGGCGCGATCA
The DNA here is from genome assembly GCA_039586875.1 of Gemmatimonadota bacterium. Lineage (GTDB taxonomy): Bacteria > Gemmatimonadota > Gemmatimonadetes > Gemmatimonadales > GWC2-71-9 > JAOTVV01. The sequence goes on from JBDHJO010000204.1 coordinate 2,180, forward strand.
CGCGCGACAACACCTCCGCGTCGGCAAAGCGCACGCCGAGAAACGGCGCGGCGAGCGGTGCCCGTTTGGTCATACCGGCACTCCTGTCGAGCTCCCCTGGCTCATCGTGCCCTGCCCGTGAGCCAGGGACGTGCTGCCGAGTGGGTTTCCTCGAGCATGCGGCGATACGAATCGAGCCGCGAAGGCGCGATTTCCCCGCGAGTCACCGCCTCACCGATAGCACACCCGGGCTCCTGAACGTGGCGGCAGTTGTCGAAGCGACACTGACCGACGTACGGACCGAACTCGACGAACGCCTGTGCGACGTCGGCCGGCTCGAGCCCCCACAACCCGATGTCGCGCAGTCCCGGCGTGTCTACCACGAAGCCGCCGTAGGCAAAAGGGTACATCTCAGCCGCGACCGTCGTGTGCCTTCCGGCCTGCGACCGCCGACTCACGGCGCGCGTTCGGAGCCGCAGACCCGGCTGGAGCGCGTTCAGCAAACTGGACTTCCCAACCCCTGTCGGACCGGTGAGCAACGAAATGCGACCCTGTAGTCGGTCGCGCAGATCCATCAGGCCCGTCCGGTCCGGCACGCTGGTGTACGACACCTCGTACCCGGCCGCCTCGTACACCGCACCGAAGCGCGACCCGTCGGGGGCCAGGTCGCACTTGTTCACGACGAGCAAGATGGGAAGCTCGTTGGCGGCGGCGACGGCGAGGAAACGGTCCATCATGTGCGGGTTCCAGTCGGGGTCGGATGCCGCGCCGACCACGACGATCTGATCCACGTTCGCCGCGACCGAGCGTAATCCGTGGGACCGCCCCGGTGTCCGTCGCCGCAACACACTCACTCGCTCCTGAACGCTCTCGATCGTGCCTCCACCCTCGGCGTGCTCCCGGATGACGACCCAATCGCCGACCAACACCTGATCGGCGCCCTGTTTGAGCCGTCCGCGAATGGATACCTCGTGGGTCGTCCCGTCGACGAACACACGGTATCGGCCACCGGCCTTGGACAGAACGATGCCGCGGCGATCCACTAGCCCGCACTCCCCGGGTGAGCCGCAATGGCCTCCTCGAGGCACGCCTTCACGGCCTGGAGCGTGAGGGCACGCACCTGGGCACCGGCCTCGTCACGAGTATCCGCGTACGCGACACACGGGCTCTCCAGCACGCCCTCAGCGCGATCACCGGCGCGTGACCACCGGACAAAGAGTAGCGCGGCGCCATACCGTCCATCGGCGTCCGGAGTGTCGTCGACGAGCACGTCGGCGGAGTACGCACGGCCATCCGACCCTTCGAAGGCAGGTGGGCGTTCGTGTACGCGCTCGTATCCCCCGAGGGTGGCGTCGTCGGTCATCGCAGGCCGAACGTCTCCTTGAAGAGTGACGCCACCATGAAGGTCACGTTCGCCGGACGCTCCGCCAGTCTGCGCATCAGGTACGGATACCAGTGGGTGCCGAACGGCACGTACACGCGCACATTGTAGCCTCTGGAGCGCAGCGAGTCTTGCAGGTCGCGCCGCACGCCGTAGAGCATCTGGAACTCGAATCGCTCCGGCGGAATCGCCTCCGCCGAGGCAAAGGCGACAGTCTGATCGATGAGGACCTCGTCGTGGGTCGCGATGCCTGGGTAGTTGCCGTCCTGCAGCAGTGCCTTCATCAGACTGGTGAACGAAGCGCTCACCTCGTGCCGCTCCTGGAACGCAACGTCCGGCGGTTCCGCATACGCACCTTTGCACAACCGGACGCGGGCGCCGACGGCGTTGAGCTCAGCGACGTCCGCTGCCGAGCGCCGCAGGTAGCTCTGGATGACCACGCCGGTGTGCGTACTGAACGCGGGCCGCAGCTCGTCATGGAAGAGCCGCAATGTGGCGTCCGTGTATTCCGAGCCCTCCATATCGATGCGCACAAAGACATCGAGCGCCTGTGCGCGCGTGAGTATCTGCTGCATGTTCTCGGCGCAGAGGTTCCGATCGATATCCAGGCCGAGTTGTGTCAGCTTCACCGAGACGTTGCCGTCGATACCCGATGACGCCACAGCCTCCACCGTGCGAACGACTTCGTCGCGGGCGGCATGGGTCTCCTCGGCCGACGACACGCTCTCACCGAGGAGGTCGAGGCTCACGGTGATATCGCGCGCATTGAGGCGACGTCCCGCCTCCACTGCGGCATCCAGGGTCTCACCGGCTACAAACCGCGATGCGGCGCGGCGGGCCATGGGATTCCGCTTCACGAATTCGACGGTGCCTGCGTGCTCGCTCAACCACAGAAAGGTGCTGCGTAACATCGACGGGGTAACTCAGGCCGGGGGGTGAAAGAGTTCGTTGTTCGTCGCCATGGCCGCCAGCCGCGGCGCAGGCGCAAAGCGCTTCCCGTACGTGCGGGCCAACTCCTCCAGGGTCGCTGTGGCATTCGTGAGGCCATACTCGTCGAGGTAGCGGAGCGGGCCGCCACGAAAGGCCGGAAACCCCATCCCGAAGAGGGCGCCGATGTCACCGTCGC
>JBDHJO010000037.1:0-19112 GCA_039586875.1 Gemmatimonadota bacterium
CGCAGGGTGACGATCCGTGCCGTCGGGTTCGGGACCTCGACGCCGACGGCCCCGCGCCCGGGGATCGGAGCCACGATGCGGATCGACTGCGCGCGCATGGCAAGCGCGAGATCGTCAGCGAGTGCAGCGATGCGGCCGACGCGTACTCCCGGTGCCGGCGCCACCTCGTACTGCGTCACCACCGGTCCCGTCGTGCGCCCGACGATCTCACCTTCGACCTTGAAGGTCCGAAGGGTCTCGATCAGCACCTGGCCCTGATGCTCGATCGCATCCTCGAAGTCGTCACCGCCCCCGCCCTGCGGTGAGCTGAGCAGGCCCACAGGCGGCATGTCCTCGACGGCTTCGCCGCGCGCCGTGCCCGTAATCGGCTCCGGCAGGGGCTCGTCCGGCTCGGGGGCCTTCTCCTTCTTCTTGCGGTCCTTCTTCTCCTTGGCCGGCTTCGCCTCGGGAGGGAGGAGGGAGGAGGGAGGGGGTTCCTCTGCTACGACATCGAGGATGTTCGGTTCCTCCTCTTGCTTTCGTTTCTTCTCCTTCTTGCCCTTCTTCGTGCGGCCCTCGAAGGCTTCCTTCAGCAACCGGCGGAACGGATGCCACTGGATCGTTTGGATCGTGAGCGCCGACAGGGCCACGAGGCCCAGGATCACGGCACCGGCGGTGCCGATGATGCGCGTGACCAGATAGACCAGCGCCGCCGGGATGATCCCTGACAGCTTCTGCGCCAGCAACCAGTCCTCGTACGACGCCGGGAACTGTCCTGGTGCGTCCGCCCTCATGATGATGGCAAGCGCGTACGGCACCAGCAGGATCAGTCCGGCAAACAGGACCGCGACGCGCCTGAGATCCAGTCGTGGGATCCACCCGAACCCCGTGAGCCCGATGCCGAGCCCCAGGACCGGGATCAGGGCGGCTCCTAGTCCGAAGAACTTCCACAGGAACCCGCCGGCGTAGCGACCGACCGGCCCCGTGATGTCCCAGGGTGCCAGCGCGAGCGCAACGAAGACACCCGTCAGGAGTGCGACGATGGCCACGAGCTCCTGGCGGGGTTTGGCGGTCTTGGTCATGTCAGGCCTGTTCGGGAATCTTCACCATGCGGTCGTGATACTGCGGCACGAAGTCGTGCTGATCCAACTCCGTCGCGGCGGCGATGTCCGCCTTGTGCCCGGCCTCCTTGAGCGCCCGTGCGGCGGCACTCGCCGCGATCGCACCCTTCCACTTGTCGCCGTACCGGCGCACGAGCTCGAGTGCGGCGATGGCCGCGTCGTTGAGCTCTGCACTCCGGCGCGCGTGCCCCGGGAGGAGTGCCTGCGCGAACCGGCCGGCCACGTAGGCGTCTTCGAGTGCGAAGGACTTCTCACGCCCGGAACACAGGATCGTGATCTCACCGTGCGCTTCCATCTCCACCCTGGCAGCTTCGGCGGCCGCGGTGAAGTTGGTCACGGCTCCGATCAACACCGGGCCCGCCGGCTCGGTCGCAACGATGGCTCCGGTACCGTTGGTGGTCGCCATGACGAGGGTCTTGCCCTCCACTACCTCGCGCGTCATCTCGAGCGGCGAGTTCCCGAGCGCGAACCCGGGGATCGTCTCGAGCTTGCGCTCCCCGCACAGAAGCACGGCGTCCTTCTCGAGGTTCTGCGCAAGCCGGAGGGCATCCTCGGCCGTGGCCGTCGGCAGGACGGCACGCGCGCCGTTCGCGAGCGCCTCGACGATCGTCGTGGTGCACCTGAGCACGTCGATCACCAGCACCGGCTTCCCCGTGATGTCCTGCGGCTTGAGGCCGAGTGGCGTGAAGTTGATGGTCAGCTTCATTCGGGTCGTTCGAAGAGACTCGTTTCCCGTTCCAGGAACTTCGTGTCGAACTTGCCGGTCTGAAATGCCTCGTGGCTCACGAGCCGCTGGAGGAACGGGATGTTGGTGGTGATACCCTCGATGATGAACGAGTCGAGCGCCTGGTGCATGCGCGCCAACGCCTCGGCTCGCGTGCGGCCGTGCACGACCAACTTGGCGAGGAGCGAGTCGTAGTACGGCGGTACGGTGTATCCGGAGTAGATGTGCGTGTCGACGCGGACACCCGGCCCACCCGGCGGGTGGTACGTCGTGATCTTGCCCGGCGACGGCTGGAAGTTCCGGAACGGATCCTCCGCGTTCACGCGGCACTCGATGGAGTGGCCGCGCACGCGGCTGCCCTTGAGGTGTAAATCGACGTGCTCACCGGCCGCCACGCGGATCTGCTCCTTCACGAGATCGAAGTTCGTCACCATCTCGGTGACGGGATGCTCGACCTGGATCCGGGTGTTCATCTCCATGAAGAAGAAGCTGCCGTCGGGCTCGAGCAGGAACTCGACCGTGCCGGCGCCGACGTAGTTGATCCGTTCGGCCGCCCGCACGGCCGCCGCACCCATCCGCTCGCGCAGTTCCTGATTCACTGCGGGGCTCGGCGCTTCCTCGATCACCTTCTGGTGCCGGCGCTGCAGCGAGCAGTCGCGCTCACAGAGATGCACGACCTTGCCGTGCTGATCGCCCATGATCTGAATCTCGACGTGGCGCGGCCGGTCCAGGTACTTCTCCACGTAGACCTCGGGTGAGCCGAACGCCGCCAGCGCCTCGTTCCTCGCCAGCGAAAACGCCTGCAGGAACGCGTCAGCATCGCGGGCCACGCGCATGCCCTTCCCGCCGCCACCTGCTGCCGCCTTGATGATGACCGGGAACCCGATGCCCTCGGCGATCGTGAGCGCTTCCTCAGGCTCTTGCACCGCACCCTTCGATCCCGGCACCACCGGGATGCCGACCTCCTGCGCCACCTTGCGAGCTGCCGCCTTGTCACCCATGAGACGGATCTGCTCGGCCGTCGGCCCGATGAAGGTGATGTTCGACGCCTCGCACGTCTCCGCAAACTCGGGACTCTCCGCGAGGAAGCCGTAGCCGGGGTGGATCGCGTCGGCGCCCGTGATCTCGGCCGCGGCGATGATGTTCGGGATGCGGAGATAGGAGAGCCGACTCGGTGGCGGCCCGATGCACACGTCGTCGTCGGCAAAGCGGACGTGGAGGTTCTCGCGGTCGGCCTCGCTGTACACGGCGACCGTTTCGATCCCCAGCTCGCGGCAGGCACGTATGACCCGCAGGGCGATCTCCCCGCGGTTGGCGATCAGAATCTTCTTGAACACGGTACTACGACGTCATGCCCTCGAGACCACCACGGTCGTCGCCATCCTTCTCCATGACCTCTTCCGCGAAGGTGCGGTCCGACGTCCCCTCGATGCCCGAGAGCCGCAACGCGAACTCGTTCGGATTCGACGCATAGAACAGGGCCATCTCGTAACTGATGTCGCCCCTCTGGTACCACTGCATGAGCGACTGGTCGAACGACTGCATGCCGTACTGGACCGTGCCCTCCTTGATCAAATCCGGAATGCTGAGCGCCTTTTCGGCGTCGCGGATGTTGTCGCGCACCGCGGCCGTGTTGATCAAGACCTCGCACGCCGGCACCCGGCGGGTGCCCTCCTTGGTGGGCACGAGCCGCAGCGAGACGACGGCTTCCAGGGCCGTGGACAAGAGGCTCCGCACCGCGTTGTGCTCGTGCGGCGGGAAGAACGAGATCACACGGTTGATGGTCTGCGTCGCATCGGTCGTGTGCAGCGTACTGAAGACGAGGTGACCGGTGTCGGCCGCCTTCATCGCCGTATCCAGCGTGATCCGGTCACGGATCTCACCGATCAGGATCACGTCGGGATCCTGCCGGAGGATGTGCCGGAGTGCGGACTCGAACGACAGCGTGTCCGTGCCGACCTCGCGCTGCGCCACATTCGCGACCCCATCCCGATGGAGGAACTCGATCGGGTCCTCGACCGTGATGATGTTACAGCGACGGTGGTGATTGATGTGGTTGAGCATCGCCGCGAGCGCCGTCGACTTCCCGGATCCCGTCACGCCGGTGACGAGCACGAGGCCCCGCGGTTTCATGGAGATGGACTCCAACACCTCGGGCAGGTTCAGCTCGGTGACCCCCTTCACCTCGTAGGGAATCGCTCGGAAGACGAACGACAGGGTGCCGCGCTGTTGGAAGACGTTGGTCCGGAACCGACCCACGCCCGGAACGCCGATCGCGAAGTCCGACTCCTTGTGCTCGGCGAACTCCTTCACCTGCCGAGGGGTCATGAGCTTCTCGGCGAGCGCCTTGAGATCCTCCGGCTTCAGTGCCGCCTGCTCGAGCTGTGTCAACTCGCCGGCGACGCGCACCGTCGGTGGCCGCCCGACCTTGAGATGGAGATCGGACCCGTCCATCTGCACCATCTGCGTGATGGCACTCTTGAAATCAAACGTGGAAGCTTGCGCTGCCTCAGCCATTGGGATCCACCTTGAAGAGCACTTGACCGAATTCGACGGGCTGCGAGTCCTGCACGCAGACCTCCTTGATCACCCCCGCCACCTCGGCGTCGATGGGATTCATGATCTTCATCGCCTCGATGATGCACAGGGTCTGCCCGGCCTTGATCCGCGCGCCCACCGACGCGTACGGCTCGGCACCCGGTTCCGGCTGGGCGTAGAACGTCCCGACCATCGGGGACTTGATCTCCGTGAGCGAGGACGGTGCTTCTGCCGGTGCCGCCGGCTCACCCACTGCAGCAGACTCCTCCCTCTTCCCTCCTCCCTGCGGCGGGGGAGGGAGGGGGGAGGGGGGAGGGTGCGCCGACGCAACCTGGTAGGTCACCGGCCCCCCGCTTCCCGACAGCATCGACGAATCCTTGGCCACTCGGATCGTCGTGCTCCAGAGGTTCTTTCGGACCTCGATCGCTCCGGCCTGCGACGTGTTCAGGAGCTCGAGGAGCTTCTCCAGAAACTTGATGTCGATCATACGCGCTCGAGGTACTTGTTCTCGCGACGGTCCACCCGGATCATCTGCCCCTGCTCGATGAACAACGGCACCTGCACCGTGGCCCCCGTCTCGAGTTTCGCTGGTTTCGTCCCGCCCTGCGCGGTATCGCCGCGCACGCCGGGATCGGTCTCCACAACTTCAAGCTCGAGGAAGAACGGCAGCTCGACCATGAGCACCTTGCCGTCGTGCAAGAGGCCGGAGCACTCCATCGCTTCCTTCAGATACTTGAGTTGGTCGTCACCGATGACCTCCTCGTTGATCGGGAAGTCGTCGTAGGTCTCCATATCCATGAAGTGGTACAGATGCCCGTCATGATACGAGTACTGCACCGGACGGCGCTCGAGCCTGACGTCCGTGACGCGCTCCCCGGCCGTCCACGTCCGGTCGAGCACCGCGCCCGTCTTCACATTCTTCAGCTTGCTCCGGACAAACGCCCCGCCCTTACCCGGCTTCACATGCTGGAAATAGACCAGTTGAAACAGCTGTCCGTCAATTTCGAGGACCATGCCGTTTCGGAAATCTGCCGTTGTGGCCATAGCGACTAGACGAGTTCCTTTAGCTCGGTTTCGCCGTCCGTGAGGAGGGACGGCCCATCCTTCGACAATACCACGTCATCCTCGAGTCGGACACCACCCCAGCCGGGCAGGTAGATGCCCGGCTCGATCGTGACGACCGCGCCTTCGGGGAGGGTGTCACCGTTCGTCGAGCTGAGCCGCGGTTCCTCATGCACCTCGAGCCCCAACCCGTGCCCCAGCGAGTGTCCGAACGCATCGCCAAAGCCTCGCTCCTCGATCACGGCCCGCGCCAACCGATCGGCCTCTTTCCCCGTCATCCCCGCCCGGACGTTCGTGCGTGCCATCTCCTGCGCGTGCCGCACGATCTCGTAGACGGTCCGTTGCCGATCGTCCGCCTTGGCACCGACGACGACGGTCCGGGTGACATCCGCGCAGTATCCATCGACCTGAGCCCCGAAGTCAAGGAGCACGAACTCCCCCTCGCCGATCTCCCGTGCGGAGGTGCCCGCGTGCGGGAGCGCCGCCCGCGGCCCCGAGGCGACGATCGTCGGGAACGGGTGCCATTCGCTGCCCCGCCGCCTGAGTTCCGCCTCGAGATCCGCCGCTACGTCGATCTCCCGTCGCCCGGCCCTGACTGCGCCGAGCACGGCCGCCAACGCCTCGAGCGCCAACCCTCCAGCCTGACGAATCGACTCGATCTCGTCCGGATCCTTGGCCGCCCGGAGTCTCTCGACGAGCCCATCAGTAGCGGACATGGTGAGCCCGTCGGCCGCGACCAGGCTCTTGGCCTGTTGCGCGGTCACCACGTGCCCCTCGAACCCGATGCTCCCACCCGTCATGCGGTCCTTCAGAACGCCCAGCAAGTGCCCCAGCGGGTCGCTGGAGACGATTTCGACCCGTGCCAAGGCTCCGACCTCGGCCTCGACCTGCGTCGCATATCTGAAGTCCGTCACGAAGATGGGGTCGCCCCGACGCGTCACCGCCAGCATCGCCGCCGTCCCGGAGAACCCGGTGAGGTACCGGATGTTGGGCAAGTGCGAGACGATCAGGCCGTCCAGCGAGCGATCCTCGAGGAACTGCACGAGCCCGGCGCACCGCGCCTCCCGGCGGTCAGGCGCCATGGCTGGGTCCCGGTGGGTGGGAATCGTGGCTTGTCGACGTCCGCATCCCGACGCTCACCTGGCCGCCGGCACTGCGCCGAGTTGTGGGCACGTTAGCTCTTGAGTCCCTTGAGCCAATCCTGGAAGTCACCCGACTGCCCGGCGTTGCCTCCACCGTCCTCCGGTCCGGATTGCGGCGCCTCGGGCGCGGCCTCCGGTGCGGGTGCCTCCTGCTCGCCGTCCGAACCGAAGTACTGGTCGAATGAGAACCCGCTGCCCTCGCCCTGCGGCTCAGCCTGCACCGGTGGCTCCTCAACCGCGGCGGCCGCTGGTACCGCAGTGGTGACCGGTCCCGCCGCCAGATCGGCGAGCAGCTGTCGGACCGAGACCCCGCCGGTCTGCTCGGCGGCGTACCCGTCTCGCCGAGACGGTTGCGTCTCCCGGGCTTCGCCTGCGGCCTGCTCGCGGAGCTCGGCCAACCGCTGCTCAAACCGCGTGTCGTCCGGATTGCGCGCAAGTAGCTGTTCGTAGATGTCCACGGCTTCGGCGTAGAGGCCCTGTGAGACGTACAGCTCCGCCATGGTCTCCGTCACGACCGGCTCGGGCTCCCGGATGGTCGGCTCGTCGAGCACGGGCTCGTCGAGATCCGGCTCCACCTCTTCGGGGAGGATGATGGGCAACTCGGGCGTGCCCTCGTCGGCCACCGCGGCAGGTTCGGGCTCCGCGGGGATCTCCTCAACCTCCACGGTCGGTTCGACAAACTGCACGTCGTCCGCTGCGGTGGATGACACGGGCGTCAGCGGTGCCGCTGGGGCGACGTCCGCAGGCGGCTGCACGAGCGGCAGATCGGGCGCCGGTGTATCGATCAGCGTCTCCTCCGCACCTGCATCGGTGGGCAGGAGTTCCGCCGGCATCGGCGTCTCGGGCATCTCGTCGACCGTCTCTTCGAGCTGCCCAGAAGGCATCTCGATCATGGTCTCCTCGAGCCCTGACGAATCCAGCCCGGCAACGGGCGCAGGTTCCTCGTCGGTCGCCCCTTCAAACTCCATCGGCTCGAGATCCGGCACCGTCGCATCGGCCGGGGCATCCGCCGCTGGGGCGCCCCCGAAGCCCGACGGTGGAGCGGAGGCCTCGAACGGCACCGTGTCCTTCTCGGCAATCGCCGCGATGTCTTCGGGGGGAACGTCGGCCACGGCCGGCCCCGAAACCGCCGGTTCCTCTGCCGCGACCGGTTCGGGGGCGGCGGGCTCGGCCAGCGCAGGCGGCTGCGGAGGCTCCACCGCAGGTGCCGGCTCCGGGGTAGCTGCAGCCTCGGCCGGCGCTTCCTTGGGTTCTGGTGGCGGCAGCAACTCGCCCCGATCGATGCGTTCGATGGCGTGCCGCGCCTCGTCGTTCATCGGGTCGGCCTCGAGGAGCTTCTGCAGCCACGCCTTCGCGCCGTCCGCATCCCCCTTGCGCTCGGTGATCTCCGCCATCGACTTGAGCGCGATGATGTTCTCCATGTCCAACGACAGGACACGTTCGAATGCCTGCGTGGCCTCGTCGAGTTTGCCCTGCTCCAACAGGCATCGGCCAAGCACGATGTTGCCCGACGAGTAGTTCGGTCGCTTCTCGATCCACGCGTGCAACACCTCGAGCGCCATCTCGACGTCGCCCGATTTCCGGTAGGCGTCGGCGAGGGCCGCGAACCACTGCTCGGGCTTTTCGCGGAACCGCGCTTCGAGCTTCTCGATTTCGCTTTGATAGGCCATGACGTGGCAAAGTAGAGGGAGAAAAGGACTTGCCCGTTGTCCGTCGAACTTAGCGGCCCACGGTGAGGACTGTCAACAGAAATCGAGGCCCTACAACTTGAGATTCCGCGTTGCCATACTTAGACTTAGCGGCTTCTCAGGGGTGCAAGGCACACGGTGCAAAGTGCAAGGGATCGGGTGCAGGGAGCAGGGTGCAGCGTGCAGGGTATCTCTCTGGAGTTCTTCCCTGGAACCGAAGCGGTGTCAGGCGGCTCGGACTGGGATTCAACGAATAGGCATTTGCACGAGGTAGGCTTCATCTCATGATGCGCACAATGCGCTCCATCGCACCGTGGATCATGCTCATCGTCGCCGTCGCATTCGTCGGATGGATGGTGTTCGAGGTCGGCATGGACGTCCAGGGACAGAGTTCCGGCGGCGTGACGGACGAAGTGGCCCGGATCAACGGGCGCAAGATCGATTATCAGACGTTCTACACGGCGGTCCGAAACACGCAGGAGTTCCAGCGACAGCAGGGCGCACCGCCCGCGATCACGCTGGAAGAAGTCCGTCAGCTCGAAGACGCGGTCATGGAGCAACTGATCCAGGAGGTCGTCCTGGAGCAGGAGTACAACCGCCGCGGGATCACGGTGTCGGACCGGGAGGTGCGTGACGCCCTCCTCAACGCGCCCCTGCCGGAGTTGCAGCAGATCCCCGAGTTCCAGACCGAGGGGCAGTTCGACATCGAGAAGTACCGGCGGTACCTGCAGTCCGGTGCGGACCCGAACTTCGCGCTCGCCCTCGAGGCGCGGTACCGAACGGAGATTCCACGGCTCAAGTTTTACGATCGCGTGACGTCCGATGTATACGTTTCGGATGCCAAGTTGTGGCGGATCTTTCGCGACCGGAACGACAGTGCGACCGCCAATGTCATCGCGCTCGTGCCGCAAGTCGCCGTGCCCGCCGATTCGATCGAGCTGACGGACGAGGAGCTCGAGCGGTATTTCCGGGAGCACCGGAGTGAATTCGAGCAACCCGCCCGGGCATTCACGAGCTTCGTCGCCCTGCCCCGCCGCGCTGAGGCATCCGATTCCGCCGCGTCGCTCGACCGCGCTCAGCGCGTGTACGAGGAGGTCGCGGGCGGCGTGGATTTCGCAGAAGTGGCCCAACGCGAGTCCGCCGATTCCGGCTCACGCGCGAATGGCGGGGATCTTGGCGAGGTCCCGCGCGGCACGTTTGTGCCGGCATTCGAGGAAGCCGCCTTGGCCCTCCGCCCGGGGCAAATTTCAGAACCTGTGGCCTCGACGTTCGGGTATCACATCATCCGGCTCGAGTCCCGGACGGACACGACGCTGCATGCGAGCCACATCCTCATCCCGATCGAGTTGCACGGCGAGCACCTGGATCGAGTGGACCGACAGGCCGATTCGCTCGACCTGTACGCTGCCGAGGTGGATGACCCGACCATTCTCGACACACTCGGTGCTGCTCTGGGTCTCCCCGTCGCGGCGGCACCGCCGGTCAACGAGGGCGCGCGGTTGCAGCTCGGCCTGTACGTGGTCCCCGACGTGCACATCTGGGCGTTCGACGCACCCGAGGGCATGACGTCATCCGTCATCGAGACCGAGTGGGCGTATTACGTGTTCCGCGTGGACTCGATGCAACCTGCCCGCGTGCCGCCGCTCGACGACGTCCGTGCACAGGTCGAACGCCAGGCGGTGCTCGAGCGGCAGTGGGAAGAGACTCGCGCCCTCGCATCGCGCATCGGCAGCAGTATCGGCACCGGACTCGATCTCGGTGCGGTGGCCGACTCATTCAACGTGCGGGTACAGGCGGCGGGTCCGATCACGCGCCTCGAGCCCGGTCCGATCCTGGGCGGCGCGCCCAGCGTGATCGGCGCGGCCTTCGGCGGCGAGCTCGGCCGCCCGCAGGGACCCTACGAGACGGAGATGGCGATCTTCTTCGTCGAGCCGACCAAGTGGAGCTTTGCCGATTCGACGCAGTTCGTCGAAGGGAAGGACGCGTTGCACGCGAGCCTGATCGAATCGGCGCGGCAGGCCAGGCTTCAGATGGTCATGCAGGCCCTGCGCGAGAGTGCCGACGTGGAGGACAACCGCCGTGAGATCGAGCGGGCGCGGCAGCAGCAGGCGCAGCAGCCGCAGCAGTTTCCTGGGGGGTCACCGCTTGGGTTTTAGGGGCGGTAAAGGACGTTAAGAGGCGGTAACGGCGGAAAATCGAAGAGGCGGTGGAGCCCGAGGGTTCCACCGCCTCTTCGATTACCTGCTCTGCCGTCCTTTACCGTCTACTCCGAAAGCTTTTTCGGCTCCCCATCCCTCGCGTTGTCCGAGGAATCGATCTGCCGCGGTGACGACGGTGTTCCCGGCTCGTCGATGGACTCCTGCACGTCCTTGATGCTCTTCTTGAACTCGCGGATGCCCTTCCCCATGGACGAACCGATCTCGGGCAGCCGCTTGGCGCCGAAGACGAGCAGCAGCACCACGAGGATCACCAGAAGTTCCGTCATTCCCAGATTGAATGGCATTGTGACCTCGATACGTTTTCCGTTATCGGCCGTCGCCGGACGATCCGACTAGAACAGCGACCGCGCCAGCAGGTACGCCAGCACGACGCCGACCAGCCCGAGCAATGAGACCTGTAAGGCGACCGGGCCGAGCGTCAAACTGAAGATAATCAGATCGAGATGCAGCGGCCCCACCGACGGCGTCACGGTCCACGTGAAGAACTCCTTCGCCGGCCCCTCGGGCAGGAACCGCGCGAAGAGGGCCGACAGAAACCCGCCGAGCACGAAGCCCAGCGACAGTACGTAGACATAGAAAAGCGGACGTCTGGGCCCGATCGGCACCGCTATCGCCTCCGCTGGACGACGTACGCCACGCAGTCGCGGAGCGCTTCGCGCGCGGGCCCGTCGGGCAGCGCCGCCAACTCGTCTTCGGCCTTGAGCGCAAACTGTTGAGCACGGGCCTGTGCACGCTCGATCCCGCCGCGCTGCGCCACGACGTGCACCACATCGGCAATGCGCTCCGCGGACGGCTCGGGTTCGGCCATCAGCGAGCTCACCAGCTCCCGCTCCGACGCGTCCATCTGCGGCAACGCTGCCAACAGTGGGAGCGTCAGCTTGTGCTCGCGGAGATCCAGGCCGGTCGGCTTGCCGGTGACGTCCTCGGAGCTCACGTAGTCCAACACGTCGTCGGCGATCTGAAACGCCATGCCAAGGGCACGGCCGAAGCGGCGCATCGGCTCGCGCAGTGCGGGATCGGCGCCGATGACACCGACCTCGCACGTTCCGGACAGCAACGAGGCCGTCTTCGCATCGATCATCTGGTCGTAGGCGTCAATCGAATAGTCGAGCACGTCGTGCGCCTCGATCTCGCGCATCTCACCGACCGTCATCTCGTTGGTCACGCGGCTCATGACGCGCAGCGCCTCGATGTCATTCAGTTCGACCAGCTCGACGATTGCCCGGGAGTACAGATAGTCCCCCATGATCACCGCGGTCTGGTGGCTGAAGAACGAATTGACCGTCGGTTGCCCCCGCCGCAGCACGGAGTGATCCACCGAGTCGTCGTGAATCAGCGTCGCGAGGTGGATCAGCTCCACCACGGCACTCAGGGTGACGGTCCGCGGCGTGTAGTTGTCGGCCGCTTTGGCGACGAGGAGCAGCAGCGTGGGGCGGAACATCTTGCCCCGGATCTTCAGCAGATGCTCGTTGACGTCGGCGATCAGGGGAAAATCCGAGCGCACGATGCGCCCGAGCTCGCCGAACACACGGTCGAGCTCAGGCTCGATCTGTTCCTGGATCGATCGGAGCGAAACGGGCGTGACTTCCGGTTGGGTCACGACCTCACTCCGCCAGCTGCTGCACGCGCTCGCTGATGTCCTCGAAGCCGATATCGACGGCGAAGACGCGCTGGTAGTGGACCAAGGCGTCCGCGTTCTTGCCGACGGCTTCCTCCGATCGACCGAGCCAATACAGGAGCCCGATCTTGTCGTCGTCGCCACCGGACTCGGACTCCACGGCCCGTCGCAGCACGGTGGCGGCGACCGAGTGCTGCCCCTTTTCATAGAAGCAGGTCCCGAGGGCCTCGGCGGTCTTCAGCCGCCCAGCCGGCGACCGCAGCGCCTTCTGGAACTCGCCGATCGCCTCGTCGAGCAGCCCCATCTCCTTGAAGGCGACCCCAAGATCGTAGTGCGCCTGCCAATCTTCCTCGGAGATGTTCGCCTCGATGCCTCGCTTGAACTCGCTGAGCATCTCCTTGAAATCCTTCTCCTCGTCGCCGGTGGGCTCCTCTTCTTCGATCCGCATGCGCGTGTCCATGGCACGCATATCGTCGTCGTCGAGGATGAGTGAGCCGAGATCGACAAAGTCACCGCTGTCAGCCGCGGCCGGTGCCGGTTCTGCGGCCGCCTCGGCTTCGGGCGCCGCCGGCTCGGGCTCGGGTGCGACGGTCTCGAGACCCATCTGCGCCCGCTCATTGCTCGGATCGTGTTCCAGTACCCGCTGGTAGACGGCTCGCGCGCGATCGGTGGCTCCCTCGCGGAGCAACGCGTCGGCCAACCCCAGGTACGCGTTCGCGAGTCCGGACTTATCGCCGCGATGGAAGGACAGTTCCACGCGCTTCTGGTGGTGCTTCACGCTGTTCGGTTCCAGCCGCAGGATCTCGCCAACCACGTCGTCGGCGTCGCGCCACGCTTCGGTGGCCTCGTGCATCTTGAGCACGATCTCCAACTCTTCGAGGCCCCTGGCCCGCTCGCCGGCCTCGAGCAGCGCCTCCGCCAGACTCCGATGCAGCTCCGGGTTCTCCGGATCGTCTGCGACCATCCCCTCCAACGTGGGGACATCCATCATGGGCGGGGCTTCCGGCGCTGCCGGTTCCTCCTCGATCAGCTCGAGATCGCCGCCCAGCATCTCGCCAGCGGGCTCCTCGGCCACCGGTGCCTCCGGCGCCGCTGCCGCCTCGACAGGCGCAGCGGTGGGCTCCTCGAGCGTCAACTCCTCGTCGAGATCGATGTCCGGGATCTCTCCGATTTCCACGGACCCGGTATCGAGCTCCGCCACCTCCCCACCGAGCGACTCGAGATCGAGATCGGGCACCTCGAGCTCGAGCGACGCATCGCCTCCCGACGCTACCGGCGCCTCAACCTCGAACTCGTCGAGCTCGGCGGCCTCCGGTTCCGGTGCAGCTTCGGCAGCCACCGGTTCCTCTGCCGGCTCCTCCACGGCCGGTGGCGCTTCCTCCTCCACCTCAACCGCCGGTTCGTCGAATGCGGTCGGTTCGATGTCCAGCGACGGCACGACCTCACCGGCAGGCGCTTCAAACTCCTGCTCGGAATCGAGCCCGTCCAAGGCGGCAACCGGTTCGGTGGGCTCCAGATTCTGCTCCGCGATCCGCTCCACTTCGAGATCGGCGTCTGCGGCGTCGGTTTCCAGCGCGGTGGGCTCGAGGTCCAGCGCCTGCTCGGGAGCCTCAGCAATCGCTTCTTCGGTCTCCGTCTCCAGCGATGTGGGCTCGATCTCGATACCAGCCCCTTCGGGGGCCGGCGTTTCCTCGACCAGCGAGGTCGCCTCGACGACCGACTCAGCGGGCGGTTCGGCGACGGGTTCCGGCGCCGGTTCCGGCTCGGGTGCGTGCGCCGGTGCATCCAGGTCGAGGAAGACCAGATCATCGGTCTTCTTCTGCCTCTGGGTGGTCTTGGTCTTCGGTGCGGTTGCCGCGTCGTAATCCGGATCGATGGCCTGCATCTTCTGCAAGGTAGACCGGGTCCGGCGTGCATCACCCTGCGCTTCAACTTCCGCGTACAGCTTCGCGAGCTGCTCACGTGCTTCATCCGTGCGCGCAGCCGCCTTCAACTGCTCCGCGAGGAGCAGTCGGATTTCTTCGTTGTCCGGGGAGAGGTCGGCGAACTCCTTCAGCGCCTTGAACGCCTGCTCCAATTGCCCAGCTTTCTGCATACGCTCGGCATACTCGAGGAGATTGCGTTTCGCTTCAGAAACAAAGCCCCGCTCGAGCATCAACTTGCCGAGCTTGAAGTAGACCGGCGTGCGCCCCGGTGCATTGCGCAGCACCTTGTTGCAGAGGGCGATGGCGTTGTTCGGGAATCCGTTTTCCTCGTACCGGTTCGCGGCCTTCTCGTACGTGTCCACGGCCGGACCGGTCTTGCCCGCCTTCACATACAGGTCGCCGAGCTTGTTGTACAGCGCGAGATCGTGATCGATCGTATTACTCGACTCGAGCTCCGCAATGATCTGCTCGTAGAGACTGATCGCCTTATCCCACTGGTCCTTGCTCTCGAACTTGCGGGCTTTGTCTTTTGCTTTCTCGATGTTCAGGGTAGACCTCAGCCGGCTTGGGACACATTGACGGCAGCAGAGAAATCTCCGCTTACAACTCGTTCAGACTAGGAAACTTACGGGTCCCTCACGAGGGTGACAAGCCACCCCGGCGACGAACACGTCCGTCACCACGTTCGCACCGAACCAGTAGAGGACTTCGCGCCAATCCCGCACCGCGGCCACCACCAGATCCGCCCTGAATCCGGGAGCAATCTGGCCCCTCGATCCCGCTTCCCCGACGCCGGCCGCGCCGTTGACGGTCATGGCGATGAGTGCCTCGGCGGGCACCAGGCCAGCCTGCGACACCGCCAGCGTCCCCATCAGGGGCAGGCTCATCCCGGGGCTGCTGCCGGGGTTGAAGTCAGTCGCCAGGGCCACGGCCGCCCCGGCGTCCACGAGGGCGCGGCCTGGGGCATGGTGCGTGCGCCCAAGGAACATCATGGTCCCGGGCAACAGCACTGCGATCGTGCCGCACGCCGCCAGTGCGCGGATTCCGTCGTCCGAGATGGCAGCAAGGTGATCCGCCGTGAGCGCCCCAAGTGCTGCGGCCAACTCGGCACCGCCGGACGGATCGAGCTCATCCGCGTGCAGCTTGAGGCCGAATCCGTGACCAGCTGCCGCTTCCAGCACCCGCCGCGACTGGTCCACCGTGAACACACCGGGCTCACAGAACACATCGCAGTACCGCGCGATCCCCTGCTTGCGCACCGCCGGCAGCATCTCCCGCACGACCAGCTCGACGTACTCGTCGGCATGCGGACGGTACTCCGCCGGGACTTCGTGTGCGCCAAGGAACGTCGGAACCAGGTTCGGCACCCCGTCCTGGAGCTTGGCGATCACGTCCAACTGCTTGAGCTCGGCCTCCAGTTCGAGCCCGTAGCCCGATTTCACCTCGACGGTCGTCGTGCCGTGCGCGAGAAGACGCTGCAGGCGCCGACGCGTGAGATCGAGCAACTCGTCCGCCGGCCGCGCCCGCACGTCACGTACTGACGACAAGATCCCCCCGCCGGCGGCTGCGATCTCCTTGTAACCGACACCGCGGGCACGCCGTTCGTAATCGGCGAGGCGAGCATCGCCGAATACTGCATGCGTGTGGCAGTCCACGAACCCGGGGAGCATCACCCCGTCGACCTCGACCACTTCGGCGTCCTTCGCCTGCTCCCGAAGCTCGCGGTAGGGCCCTACGGAACCGATCGTGCCGTCCTCGGCAATGAGGACGGCCGCGTCGTCCAGCACCTCCAGTTCGGCCATCTCGGGTCCGCGGCGCGCCCGGGCCGGGCCCCGGCAGGTGACGACCTGCGTCGCGCCCGCGAGGAGCGTGCTCAGCGGTCCGTCTCCCGCATCGGCAGTCGCAGGCCGTGACGTCCGGCGGTCTCGGTCGCCTCCTCGTAGCCGGCGTCGGCGTGGCGGACCACGCCTATCCCAGGATCGTTGTTGAGCACCCGCGCGAGCCGTCGCGCCGCCGCCTCGGTGCCATCGGCCACGATGACCTGTCCGGCATGGAGGCTGTTTCCGATGCCGACGCCGCCGCCATGGTGGAACGACACCCATGAGGCGCCCGACGCCGTGTTCAGGAGCGCGTTGAGGATCGGCCAGTCGGCGATGGCGTCGGAGCCGTCCTTCATGCCTTCCGTCTCGCGGAAGGGAGACGCGACCGAACCGGTATCGAGATGGTCGCGGCCGATCACGATCGGGGCGGTAATCTCTCCCGTGCCGACGAGCTCGTTCAACGCGAGGCCGAACTTCGCCCGTTCCCCCTGCCCCAACCAGCAGATGCGGGACGGAAGCCCCTGAAACGCGACGCGCTCTCGTGCCATCCGGATCCACCGATCGAGGTGGCGATCCTCCGGGAACAACTCGAGCACCAGATCGTCGGTGCGGTAGAGATCCTCGGGATCGCCGGACAGGGCGACCCAACGGAACGGGCCCTTCCCTTCGCAGAAGAGTGGCCGGATGTACTCGGGTACGAAGCCGGGGATGTCGAACGCATTCTCGACACCGTGGTCCTTCGCCTCGGTGCGGATGTTGTTGCCGTAGTCGAACGTGACGGCACCCTGTTCCTGCAGCTGCAGCATGGCACGGACGTGCGCCACAATGGACGCGCGCGACTGCCGCAGATACCCCTCGGGATCCGACGTGCGGAGCGCGAGTGCGGCGTCGAGCGGGAGTCCCGCCGGGACGTAGCCGTGCAGCGGGTCGTGCGCCGAGGTCTGGTCGGTCAGCAGATCGGGCACCATGCCGCGCTCGACCATCTCGGGCAACACCTCCGCGCAGTTGCCGAGAAGGGCGACCGAGATCGCTTCGCCCCGATCCCTCGCACCGGTGACCATCGCCCAGGCATCGTCGAGTGACGTGCTCATCGCATCGACGTACCGCGTGTCGAGCCGCCGCTGGATCCGGTGCGGATCGACCTCGACCGCGAGGATACACCCCTCGTTCATCGTCGCAGCCAGCGGTTGTGCTCCGCCCATCCCGCCGAGTCCTCCCGTTACCGCGATCCGGCCCCTCAGCGATCCACCGAAGTGGCGCGCTGCCACGGAACCAAAGGTCTCATAGGTGCCCTGCAGGATGCCCTGGGTGCCGATGTAGATCCAACTGCCCGCCGTCATCTGGCCGTACATCGTGAGCCCGGCGCGCTCCAGTTCGCGGAACTGTTCCCACGTGGCCCAGCGGCCGACGAGATTCGCGTTCGCGATGAGCACGCGCGGTGCGTCGGCGTGCGTCGGGAACACGCCCACCGGCTTGCCCGACTGCACGAGCAGGGTCTCGTCGTCACCCAACGTCTTGAGCGTCCGGACGATCGCGTCGAACGCCTCCCAGCTGCGTGCGGCCTTTCCCGTCCCGCCGTAGATGATCAGGTCATCCGGCTGCTCGGCCACATCGGGGTCGAGGTTGTTCATCAGCATCCGCATCGCGGCTTCCTGGAGCCAGCCGCGACACGTGATCGCCGTTCCACGAGGCGCACGCACCTCTCTCGCCTGCGCTGTCGTCGTCATACCCACGCCTCCTGACTCAGCCGTTCCGCCACGCGCTCGACGTCCGGTGCCACGGGCCGGTCACCGTCGAGTGCCGGCACTTGTGTCCGAACGCGCTCATACAGGCGCTGGACACCCGCGCCGGGCCTTAGTGGCTTGCGGAACTCGAGTCCTTGCGCCGCCGCGATCAGCTCCGAGGCGACGACCCGCTGTGTGTTCTGAAGAACGCGCCGCGCCTTCCACGCGGCGGTCATGCCCATCGGGACGAAGTCCTCCTGGTGCGCGTCGGTCGGGATCGACTGCACGCTCGCCGGGTTCGACAACGTCCGGCATTCCGCGGTCACTGCGGCTGCCGCGATCTGCACCATCATGAGCCCGGAGTGCAGCCCCGGATTCCCCGTGAGAAACGCCGGCAGCCCCTGCGACAGCTCCGGGTTCATCAGCCGATCGAGCCGCCGCTCGGCGATCCCGGCCAGCGTCGTGAGCGCGATTGCCAGGATGTCGAGCGCCAACGCCACCGGCTGGCCGTGGAAATTCCCTCCCGAGAGGATCTCCTCACCAAAGACCACGGGATTGTCCGTGGACGAGTTGAGCTCGACCTCCATCGTACGCTGCGCGTACGCCATCGCGTCTGCCACCGCGCCCAGCACCTGTGGCGTGCAGCGCAGACTGTAGGCATCCTGCACGCGCGGATCGTCATCGCGGTGCGACTCCCGGATCTCACTGCCCTCCAGCAACTCTCGCAGCAGCGCTGCTGCCGCCTGCTGTCCGGCATGTGGCCGGGCGTCGTGGATACGCGCGTCAAACGGCACGGGTGTGCCAAGCAGTGCCTCGAGTGACATCGCCGCAGCACCAATCGCCGTGCGCCAGAGGTTGTTGGCGTCGTGGACACAGAGCGCGAGCATCGCCGTCTGCACCTGCGTGCCGTTGATGAACGCCAACCCTTCCTTGGCTTCGAAGACGACGGGTGCGATCCCCGCATCGCGGAGCGCGTCCGCCGCGGGGCGCGTGCCGCCGCCGTCGACCGAAACCTCACCCTCCCCCATCATGCCCCACGCGACATGCGCAAGCGGCGCGAGATCCCCACTCGCGCCCACACTCCCCTGCTCCGGAACCACCGGATGCACCCGCGCGTTCAGCATGGCCACAATCTGCTGCACGACTGCCGACCGCACGCCGGACGTTTCGCGCAGCAGCACGTTGGCCCGGAGGAGCATGACGGCACGCACGACTTCCACGGGGAGCGGATCGCCCAGCCCGGCCACGTGACTGGCAATGAGATTGCGTTGGAGCTGGAGGAGATCGGCATGATCGATCCGCACACTCGCCAGCTTTCCGAACCCCGTGTTGACGCCGTAGACCGCCTCGCCGCGCTCGACCACGCGCTCGATGGCGGCGCGAGACGCATCAGCGGACCGAGCCGCGCTCGGATCGATCTGCACGGCTGCACCGCCCCTCGCGACGCGCACTACGTCGGTGGAGGTCAGGGAGGAGCCGGTGAGGATCACATGTTCGGTCATGCGCGCAATATGGATGGAGCGCGTGCAACGTACAACGGCCTCTCTCAATG
>JBDHJO010000038.1:0-19011 GCA_039586875.1 Gemmatimonadota bacterium
CGGCGGTTTTCAAGTTCCTGCCGAGCCTTTGCCTTCTTCTACTGTGCTTCGCTAATCGTCGTCAGTTCTGCTGATTAGGCGCTCGGGCTTTTGCTTTCCTTTGCTTTCCTTTGCGTCTGTTCGCAGCCAAACCTTCCCAGAACCTTCCCAACAGCCTGCGTGTGTGTGGGGATAGCCGACGCTTCAACTTCCTTTGCGCCCTGCTTCCTTGGTTCACACATTGACGGGAGGTCTTCCCGAGGGGCTGGGATGGGTATTGGCTCGGTTGGCAGCCGCACCTCCCCACGACCATTCACCCGAAGCGGGTGTCGCGCTTGCTCGCGGGGGTGCGAGCAGCGAACTTTCTGTTCTCGTACCGTGGCCGTGCCGTCCGCTGCCGGTTCTTGTCGCCCCGCCCGTTCCACCGAGCGGCCCCATCCATCGGCAACGCGCGCTCCGACGTGGAGCCCGCACACGCGCACCCGTTGCCGTTGGAGAGCGACCCATGCGGTTGTTGCTCGTCAATCCCCGGTTTCCAGAGAGCTTCTGGAGTTTCAAGTGGGCCATCGATACGGTGCTGCCCGGAACGCGAGCACTGAATCCTCCGCTGGGCCTTGCCACGCTGGCCGCGCTGTGTCCGGACGACTGGAACGTCACCATCGTGGATGAGAACCTGGAGTCCATTCCGTCGGCGCCACGCGCGGACATCGTCGGTATCTGCGGGATGGGGGTGCAGTTCGAGCGGCAGCGGGAGTTGCTGAACTACTATCGCAAGAAGGGGTACTTCGTCGTCGCGGGCGGGAGCTATGCCTCGCTGTGTCCGGAAGCCTACGAGACGATGGCGGATTGCGTGGTGGCTGGCGAGGCCGAGTACACGTGGCCGCAGTTCTGCGCCGACCTCACAGCGGGGAACGCCAAACCGCTCTACCAGGAACGCGGGGCCGTGGCCCTGGCGGATTCACCGGTGCCCCGGTTCGACCTGCTGAAGCTGCACCAGTATCGCTCGGTGAGCGTGCAGTTCTCCCGCGGGTGCCCGTTCCGCTGCGAGTTCTGCGACATCATCGTGATGTTCGGACGCCGGCCGCGCACGAAGTCGCCGGTGCAGATCGGCCGTGAGCTGGACCGGCTGCGAAGCCTCGGGGTGCACAACGTCTTTTTCGTCGATGACAATCTCATCGGCAACAAGCGGGCAGCCAAGGAGCTGCTTCGCTTTCTCGAGGCCTACCAGCGGCAGCACGCCTACCGGTTCCAGTTTGGCACCGAAGCGTCGCTGAACCTCGCGGAGGACGACGAGCTCCTCGACCTCTTCCGCCGGGCCGGGTTCACCTGGGTGTTCCTTGGCATCGAATCGCCGGACACCGCCAGCCTCGAGGAAGTGAAGAAGTTTCAGAACGCGCGGATGGACATGCTGTCCGCGGTACGGCGCATCTACGCCAGCGGCATCGAGGTGCTTGGGGGGTTCATCGTCGGCTTCGACCACGATACGGCCGACACGTTCGAGCACCAGTATCGCTTCATCACCCAGTCGGGCATCCAGGGTGCTATGGTGGGGCTGCTCACGGCCTTGCCCAAGACACCGCTATACGACCGCCTGGAGCGGGAGGGGCGACTGCTTTCCGGGGTCAACGACAGCGACAACACCAAGCAGGGAACCAACGTCATTCCGCTGCGGATGGGCTACGACGAGATGATCGCGCGGTATCGGGGGCTCTATACACGGCTGTTGGCCTACCGTAACATCGCAGGCCGCATCAGGAACAAGCTGCGGTTTCTCCCCGCGCCGCCCGCACCCCATGCCGAGCCCTGGTCCACGCGGATCCGCACGCTTCGTCGCCTGGTGCTCCGTGGTCTCGTTCCGGGAGGGGTGCCACTGTGGTTCCACTTCCTGCGAACGATACCGTTGCTCCGACCACGGTGCATTCCGATGGTGGTGCGGGATTGGGTCGTCGGGTTGTCGATGCGGGATTACGTGCAGCGCCACTATGGCGCGTCACTCGGCGAACATCGCACCGCAGCGCGGAGGCGCCTGAGACGGCTGGAGAGGTCGTTGCGCCGCTACGTGGAGAAGGGAGCGCTCGAAGTCTCGCTTGCGGATGCCAAGGACGTGGTGGCGAACGTGTCACTCTCTTTGCACGACTGGCTGGATCAGCGCTTCTGCCGGCGGGCGGGCCGCCACTTGCGGAAGCTCCTCAAACACACCAGTGCGACCGTCACGCTGAGAATACGGACGTTGCACGAAGCGCAGCGCGACCACCTGCAGCATCTGCTCAAGAGGCTCGCGCGGTACGGCGATCGCGTCTCGATTGCCGTGCCGGATGATCTACGGGAACTGGTCGAACTCGATTCGTCCGTGTTTCATCTCATCATGGAGTATCAGGGGACGACTGACTGACAGGGTGAACGTGCGACGGTGAGACGCATTTCCTCACGTGCACGTGGCTCCTTCGGCTTCGCTCCCTGCGGAGGGTATCGGTCAAATCGGCCCGGGCTGAGCGATCCGGCGTATCGCCTCGAGATGGGACTTCAGGTCGTCGTGTGACCCGATTCCGGAACGAATGCGCAGCAGGTCGAGGCGAATGGTTTCGAATGCGGCGATGGCCTCTTCGATCTGACGATCGACCGCGAGTTGGGCGTTGTGCAGACCGGTCAGCCTTTCAGCCTCCGGCTCTTCGGGTGGAGACGCCGGTCGTGTGACGGTCCCGTGGTCCGGTTGCCGCACGCCGGGCACGAGGGCGTCGCGCTCGTCTCGGAGCATACCGATTCTGCGCTCCAACACCCCGATCGCCGCCAGCGTTTCCTCCCGGCGCTCCAAGCCGCCGAGGTCGGCGATGGCGGATCGGACCGCTTGGCCGAGGAGCGCCTCGGGTCGCCGGACGCTCGGACGCTCCGCAACGGAGATTCTCCCGAGCCCGAGGGCAGCGATTCCGAAGAACCGACGGCCGAACGGACCGAGCCACAAGGCGTGTGGCGTCGACCGACTCACCCGGCGGCCCGCCAGGGTCAACGACGCCCATCCCACGGGACCCGCCGCCAGGATGATGCCGCTCACGGCCAGCGACCCGAGTCCCAGCCGCCACGCGTCCGGCATGGTACGCGACACGAGCGCGATCACCGACGCGGCGACCGCGAGGGTCAGTCCGCCCATGCCGAGAAGGAGCGCCACTGTTGGGGGAACCGCCTGGATGCGGTGACGCAATGCGGCGGATGTCGGGGAGGCCTCCGCGGTCTGCACCTTCACGATTTCGCAGAACTCATCATAGCTGATGCCGCGCAAGAGGACGTTGCGTGCGGCTGCGATGAGGGCGGCGGGCGGGACAACGAGTTCCAGCAATAGAATCCACGACACGAAGAAGAAGAGCAGGGCGTGTCCGATGTCGAAGGCGCCGAGCGCGCCGACGGCGTAGGTGAGCACCCCGCCCAAGGGGGCCAGCACCATGAGCCGCCGGCCGCTGCTCCGCGCGCGCTGGAGAAACGTGTCGACGACCGCAGGTACCCGGCGCATCGCACCGGCGACGTCACCGACGGCGGCCGCGAACTCCTCTGCCGTCGCGAAGCGGTGGGCCGCGTCCTTCGCGAGGCACCGGTCAATGATCTCCGCCAATCGCTCGGGGATGCCATCCCGCAGCCCGATCACCGGCGGTGCCGGCTCGCTCTCGTGCAACAGGAGAACGAGTTCTTCCGTGGCCGCGCGGAACGGCAACCGGCCGGTGACGGCGTGGAACGCAGTCACACCGAGCGAGTAGATGTCACTCCGCGCGTCCACGGGGTGGCCGGCCGCTTGTTCCGGGCTCATGTAGTCGGCCGTGCCGACGATCTCGTCCCCGTGCGGATCATCGGTGTATCGGGCGAGGCCGAAGTCGGTCACGAGGGTGCGGCCACCCTCTCGTTCGATCATGACGTTGTCCGGCTTGACATCCCGATGCGTGATGCCGCGGGCATGGGCGTACCCCAACGCCCAGGCGATCTCGCGCAGCATGCGCGTCGCGTCGCCGATCTCGAGGATCCCCCCGCGCTGGATCCGCTGGCCGAGGGTTTCACCGTCCACGTACCCCATGACGAAGAAGACAATGTCACCGTGCTCCTCGACGGCGTGGATCGGGACGATATTCGGCTGCGACAGCAGGCCAGCCATGCGAGCCTCGCGCAGGAAGTGCTGGCGCTTGGCCCGATCGGCCGCCACCTCGGGATTCAGCAGCTTGATCGCCACGGGTCGGTTGAGCGCGACGTCCCGTGCCAGATAGACGACGGCCGACCCGCCACGTCCAATCTCGCGTTCCAGCGAGAACCGGCCGGCGATCACGGTCTGGAGCGCGAAGAACTGCGGCGTGGGTTGCTCGTGCCTCACCTACTCACTCACTCCCGATCCGGACGATCGTGTCGGTCGTCGTCGTCCCTGTGTCGTGCTCCTGTGCAGGTTACCGATCGTCCCGCCGCTGCCCGGGACGCATCGCCACCAGTCGCCCGCCGCGGAACGCGTCGGCCATGGCCAGCGGCACCTCGGCTTCAGCCTGGACCACCCGCGCCTGCATCTCCTGTGTTCGAGCCATCATCTCCTGCTCCGCTGCCACCGCCATCGCGCGACGCTTCTCCGCCTGGGCCTGCGCGATCCGCTTGTCGGCTTCCGCCTGATCCGTTTGCAGCTCGGCGCCGATGTTCCTGCCGACATCGACGTCGGCGATATCGATCGAGAGAATCTCAAAAGCGGTCCCCGCGTCCAGCCCCTTGCCGAGCACCGTTTCCGTGATGTGGCCGGGGTTCGCGAGCACGGTCCTGTGCGAGTCCGATGAACCGATCGTCGAGACGATCCCCTCGCCGACCCGAGCCAGGATCGTTTCCTCGCCCGCGCCGCCGACGAGGCGCTGCATGTTCGCCCGCAGCGTCACGCGCGCGACCGCCACCAACTGAATGCCGTCCTTGGCCATGGCCGTGACCCTGGGTGTCTCGATGACCTTCGGATTCACGGAGATTTGGACCGCCTCGAGGACGTCCCGTCCGGCGAGATCGATCGCGGCCGCAACCGGGAACTGAAGCTCGATGCCCGCCTTGTCCGCCGAGATGAGCGCTTGTGCGACGCGGCCAACGCTCCCACCTGCCAGGTAGTGCGCCTCCAGATCGTCGACATTCAAATCCAGTCCGGCCTTCGTTGCCGCAATCAGGGGACGAATGATGGACGGTGGACTGACCTTCCTGAGGCGCATCCCGACCAGGGTCCCCATCCCGACGCGCACGCCGGAGAACCAGGCCTCGATCCAGAGCCGCACCGGAATGAAGGAGAACAGCACCGCGACGGCCACAACGCCCAGGACACCGAGCACTGGAGCGATCCACGTGAGTTGGGAAACGTCATTCATGAGGTGTTCCTTTCCTGCTCAATCGTCATACCGTGCCCCGCGCGTCCACAGCGGCGTTCGGCCGCCGGTTCAAGCGGAACGCTGAGATCTTCACGTTCCTCCGAGGCGGGATGGTTGTCCGTCTCGCCGCCGGTTCTTCGGGCGGGTGCGGGCGTCGGCACAGGATGGTGCCGTTCCACGCCGGCTCGTTCATCCCACGGGTGGGGGAGCCTCGCCGTGTTCGTCGAGCCACCCCAGCAACTGTCGGATGCTTCCCGTCGCGAGCGCCACGGTCGTATCCGCCGCGCCGTAGTAGAGATTGAGCGTGTCGCCGTCGTCGCCGATGGTGTACCCGCACGGGAACGCGACGGACGGAACGTCGCCCTCACGCTCGTACGGGGCTTCCGGCCCGAAGACCCAGCACCGGCCGCGCAGGAGACAGTGATCCGGCCGTTCGAGGTCCAGCAGCGCGAGGCCGAGGCGATAGATACTGCCGGAGGCGGTCTGCCGGACGCCGTGATACAGCATCAGCCACCCGCGGGACGTCTCGATGAGCGGCGGCGACAACCCCACCTTGTTCGCGTCCCACCATCCACCGCGCCGCGCCTGCAGCACGGGGCGGTGCGCTCCCCAATTCCGCAGATCGGGGGAAAGCGACATCCAGATGTCGCCACGCCCGTGCGTCATCGGACGGTGCAGCAGCGCGAAATTCCCGTCCACGCGACGGGGGAGCAGTGCCGCGTCCTTGTCTTCCGGCTGGAGCGCCACCCCCAGTCGCTCGAAGCTCCGAAAATCCTCGGTCAACGCCAGGGCGACCCCCGGTCCTCCCTTGCCGAACGCCGTATACGCGATCACGTACCGCCCCAGTTCCTCCACGAACGTGATCCGCGGGTCCTCGATTCCCCACAACTCCTCCGGGCGGTGCACGGGATCGGGGGGGAACGTCGGCTCGGGATCGATGACCCATCCGTCCACACCGTTGACCGACCGCGCGGCGCACAGGTGGGAGAGGCCCGTCCGATCCTCCACTCGGCACAGCAGCAGTGTCATGCCGTCGGGGAGTCGTGTCGCGCCGGCGTTGAAGACCGAGTGCACGGCGTACGGCCAGTCGGCAGCCGTGAGGATCGGGTTGCTCGTGTGCCGTTGCAGGAGCACGTCGTGACGGCTCGCTACTTTCATGAGGGGGGGGCTCCGGGAAGGGGAGGGTGGACGGCGCTGCGGTCGATCGACCGCATGTCCGCGAGCGCGAGCAGGAAGGAGAGCGTGGACTCGGCGCCCTGGTTCTCGTTGGGTCGGTCGGCGTGGAGCCCGTCGCGGCACCCGCCGGTGGACGCGTCGTAGAGCGAGAACTGCAGGTGGTTCTGCCCGAGGAACCACCTGAACGCGCGTCGCGCGTGCCCGGTCCAACGCCGGTCACCGCTCACGCGGAGTGCCTCGAGACAGGCCGAGACCATCACGCACGCCTCGACGGGCTGGTGGTCGAACGCGACGGGTGGCACTCCCCGCTCGACGCCGGTGTCGGAGCCGACCGGTGCGAAATAGCCGTCCGGCGACCGCTGAATCGCCACCAGCCACTCGAGGGCCTGCGTCCCCGCCGCCACCATCGCGGGATCGCCCATCCGCGCTCCGCTCACGAGGAGCGCCTGCGGCATGCGCGCGTTGCAGTACGTGACGCGGTTCTCGAACCACGGCCAGTCCGGTCCGCTCGTCCGCTGAAACAGGTCGAGCAGCCGACCGGCAAGCGTACCGCGGATCGTCTGGACGCTGCGATCGCCGCGGAACGCGCCCAGGTACTCGTCGATTCCGAGGAGCGCGTACGCCCACGCGCGCGGGCTCGAGAAGGCCGGGACTGCCGGGAGCGCGGCGTGGAAGAGGTCGGCGGCCAGGCTCCGGCGCCCGGGATCGCCGAGGCGGCCGACCACGGTGCCCAAGGCCCAGAGCGCACGCCCGTGGCTGTCCTCGGAACCGATCTGCTCCGTCCAGCATCGCTCGTAGGACATGAAATTCCTGAACCGCCCGGTGCGCACGTTGAAGGCGTGGTTCACGAAAGCCAGATAGCGGACCGCTGCCGTACGGACGGCCCGCTCCTCGTCGGTACCGGCGTCCTCGATGAGCGTCAGCAGCAGCAGGCCCCGCGCGTTGTCGTCCAAGCAGTAGCCGTCGTCGTACCGCGGGACGCCATAACTGGCGTGCTGCATGAGGCCGGTATCGTCGGTCATGAGGCGGAGATGCGCGAGGTTCAGCTCGGGCAACCCCGCCGGTCGCTCGGCGAGCGTCCGGGCCTGGAACGTGGTCAGCAGCCGAGCCGCGTGCTCGACCCGCGCGCGCTCGAAGCTCGCCAGGTACCCCTGGGCCACGGCGGGCCACGCCATGTTCCGGCCGTGCGCCGCGGCTCGGCGGCCCACTGCGATCCGCTCCGCCTCGTCGGCCAGGAGGTCGTTCGCCGCGCGCGCGATCGCGTCGGCGTCCCGCCAGGGGACCAAGATGCCGCGCCCGTCGGCGAGCAGCTCGCGCGCGTACACGTAAGGCGTGGAGATCACCGCCTTGCCGGTTCCCACGGCGTAGGCGAGCGTGCCCGACGTCGTCTGCTCGGGCTGCAGTGACGGGGTGACGTACAGGTCCGCGGCAGACAGGAACTCGGTGAGCTCGTCGTGGCTCACGAAACGGTTGTGGAAGATGACGCTGGCTTCCACCCCGAGCTGCAGCGCCCGCGTCTCCAGCATGATCCGGTACGCTTCGCCGTGGCGTTCCCGGATGTGCGGATGGGTCGCGCCGACGACGATATACACCGCCTGCGGGAACCGTGCGAGGATCGCGGGCAGCGCGTCGATGACGTACTCGACCCCCTTGTCGGGCGAGAGGAGCCCGAACGTGAGGAGGACGGCTCTGCCCTCGACGCCGAGGCGGTCCTTGCTGGCACTTGGGGATGGCACGCTCGGAATGCCGTGGGGGATCAGGTCGATCTTGCATGCCGGGACGTCGTGCACCTCCTGCAGGAGCGCGGCTCCCTGCGCGCTCATCACGACGAGGCGCTCCGAAAGCCGTGTGAGCTCGTCCATCACACGGCGCTGGTGCGGATCGGGCGTGGCCAGGATGGTGTGCAGCGTTGTCACCACCGGCATCCGGAGTTCGCGCAGCAGGGCGAGGACGTGCGTACCGGCCTTGCCACCGAAGATGCCGTACTCATGCTGGACCGAGACGACGTCGACGGTATTGACGTTGAGGAAGTCGGCAGCGCGCCGGTACGCGGCGACTTCGTTTTCGGGAATCTCGAAGCGCACGCGGGGCGGGTAGGGGTACCGGCTGCCCCCGTCGTTCATGGCGAGCACGAAGCAGTCGACTGCTGGGCGCTCGGCGACGATCGCCGTGCTCAAGTCGGTCGTAAACGTCGCGATGCCGCACTGGCGCGGCAGGTAGTTGCCGAGCATCGCGACGCGGCGGACGGTGTCGACGCTCACGACGGGCGGCGCATCGTTTGGGGTGGTGCCGAGGGGAACAAGAGGCGGGCTGTGTGCCACGGCCGGTCACAGTGTGGTCGGTGACCTGTGCGATCAGTGTGGTCCCGTACGGGACCGAGCCAACCGAAGTGACGAACCACTAGCGTGCCTGCATTCACGAAATATACCCAGAACGCCGCCGCTTTGGGCGTTCCGTTCCGGTTCGGGAGCAACGGTACCGCGCGCCCGGCGTGCAGGAACCCAATCCTTCCCACAGACCTTTTCAAATCCGCAGACGGCGAGGACCGGAATCGCGTCATTCCTCACGGAGGGCGGGGGACTCGATCCGAAGGAGAGCGAGGCGATTGCAGGGCCCGCAGGTGAACCCCGATGCGGGTGCCCGCGGCGGTTTTCAAGTTGTTGCCGAGTCCCTGCTTCTTGCTGCTACCCTCTCCAAGTCGTTGTCAGGCCGGGCCGTTAGGCGTTTGAGCTTTCGCTATCCTTTGTGTTCCTCTGCATCTGTTCACAGCGAAACCTTCCCAAGACCTTCCCACGGTCGCACGCGCGCTTGCGATCAGGAGTGAGGGGGCGTTCGATTCACTTGTCACAATCGGCACCAGATTAGGATTCGCGGATCGGGAGTGTCAGCCCTATCTTGGCGCCATGACCGACATCACCTCCAGGCTCTCTGCTGCCCTCGCAGATCGCTACAGGATCGAGCGCCGCCTCGGTGAGGGCGGGATGGCGACCGTCTACTTGGCCGAAGACCTCAAGCACGATCGCAAGGTCGCGCTCAAGGTGCTCAAGCCGGAGCTTGCCGCGGTGCTCGGTGCCGAGCGGTTCGTGCAGGAGATCAAGACCACTGCGAGCCTGCAGCACCCGCACATCCTCCCGCTCTTCGATTCAGGTGAAGTGGACTCGTTCCTTTACTACGTTATGCCCTACGTCGAGGGCGAGACGCTGCGCGACAAGCTGAACCGCGAGAAGCAGCTCCGCATTGACGAAGCAGTCGGGATTGCGACCGAGGTGGCCGACGCGCTGGAATACGCGCACCAGCAGGGGGTCATTCACCGGGACATCAAGCCGGAGAACATCCTGCTGCATGGCGGCCGCCCCATGGTGGCGGACTTCGGAATCGCGCTGGCGGTGAGTGCAGCGGCGGGCGGGCGCATGACGGAGACGGGACTGAGCTTGGGCACACCGCACTACATGAGTCCCGAACAAGCGACGGCGGAGAAGCACCTGACGGGCCGGTCGGATATCTACTCGTTGGGCGCGGTGCTCTACGAGATGTTGACGGGCAACCCACCACACGTGGGGAGCACAGCACAGCAGATCATCGCCCAGATCATCGCCGACGAGGCCCCGCCGGTGACCGAGTTGCGGAAGTCGGTTCCCCCGAACGTGGCCGCTGCGGTGGGACACGCGTTGGAGAAACTGCCCGCAGATCGGTTCGCGACGGCCCAAGACTTCATCGCCGCACTGCGCGACCCGGCGTTCCGGACCCCGCAGTCCCCGGACGCCACCATGACGCGAACCTGGAACCGAGCGGCCGTGGGCTTCGCGGCGGTGAGCGTGCTGCTCGGAGTCGCCTTCGTCTGGTCCATGATGCGTTCGGCACCGACGGGACCGATGGTCCGCTTCGCGCTGCAGAGGCCACCAGGGATGGGCCAGGGGAACATCGTGGATGTCCTGCCCGACGGCTCGGGTGCGGTGATGACGTATCGGGCCGAGTCGGGGGAGATGCGGCTCTGGCTCCATCGATGGACCGACGGCTCGGTCCTCAGCCTCGAAGACGACTTCGATGTTTACCCCGACTATCCGGCGGTCTCACCCGATGCCGAATGGGTCGCCTATCACGACCATCCGGCCCTCAAGGTGACGTCGCTCACGGGCGGGTCGACGCGGACGCTGGTCGGTGACAAGTCCGGCTCGATGCTGCGCTGGGACGAGGACGGCTACATCTACTTCAACGCGAACGACTTTAGCGGCCCGATCCGGCGCGTGCACGTGTCCGGCGGTCCCGTCGAGGACGTGACGGTGTTGCGTGACGGAGACGGTGGGCACGGATGGTTTCACCTCCTCCCGGGTGGCGAGACCGGGCTTTTCACCGTCCGGGGTCCCCCTCCGCGCATCGAGGCGATCGATCTGCGCACGGGCGAGCGGACGATCGTGACGGAGGGTGGGAGATCGTACTACACGGAGACCGGCCATCTTGTGTTCGGCTCCGCCGACGGGCGGGTCCTCGCCGCCCCATTCGACGTCAAGCACCTTCGACTCGAGGCCGCGCCCGAGGCCGTGTTGTCCGAGGTCCGGCGCGCGGGCGATGTGCCGGAGTACTGGCTGGCGTCGGATGGAACCCTGCTGTACTTCCTGGGCGAGTCCTCGGCGCCGCGACGGGCACAGCTCGTCTGGGTGGACCGGTCCGGCCGCAATGCACCACTGGACCCGGACTGGACCATCACGCCAGGCAGCACGAACCTCGCCCGGTACTCGGTGTCGCCGGACGGCAAGTCCGTGGTGTACCGGGACGCGGCCAGCCCGGGCGGTGACATCTGGGTGAAGGAGGTGGATACGGGTGTCTTGTCGCGGTTGACCTTCGGGGAGAGCCGGCACGCCACCCCGGCCTGGAGTGCCGACGGGGACAGCGTCTATTTCGCGTCCGACCGCCGCACGGGTGACGTCCTCGAGCTGTGGATCAAGGCTGCGGACGGGGTCGGAGACGCGCGCCTGGTTGCCGAAAGCGACCGTGACATCGAGGAGATCGAGCCGAGCCGCGCGGGGGAGTGGGTGCTCTTTCGCGTTGACGAGGGGCAGGTGCCGAATACCAGAGACATCTTCGGGATCCGGCCCGGCATCGACACCGTGGCGGTCCCGCTCATTGCCGATCCGGACGTGCACGAGAACTCGGCATCGATCTCTCCCGACGGCCGCTGGGTGGTGTACGCCGAGGGAGAGACAACGGAACAGCAGGTGTTCGTGCGGCCCTTTCCCGACACGGAGCGTGGCCGCTGGCAGATTCCCGTCGACGTGGACGAGGCGGTGGGATGGACGCGGTGGTCCCATAGCGGCGACGAGATCTTCCTGATGGCGGGCAACTCGGCGTACGTGGCCCGTGTCCAGACCGAGCCGACGTTTCGTGTCCTCACGGTCGAGGAGCTGTTCGAGTGGCAGGGGGGGATCCCCTACGTCGCCAACTGGACCAACAACGGCCTGTGGGACGTGCACCCGGACAATCAGCGCTTCCTCATGGCCTGGTGGGAGTCCGGGCCCCCGGCGGATCTGATCCTCGTGCAGAACTTCCTGACCGAGATCGAACGCCGGGTCCGGGAGTCACGGTGATGCGGTGGACACCAACGAGTGGAAGGGTACGGGCGTGATCTGCGCGCGTGGGGGCAGGATGTCGCCGCAGGTGCATCCCTGAAGGGCTGCCCCGACGGTTTTCAAGTTTCTGCCGAGTTTCTTCTTCTCGCTGTTAACCTCTGCAATTCATTGTCAGGCTGGGCCATTACCGTCCTGAGCGTTTTCTTTCCTTTGCCTTCCTTTGCTTCTGTTCACCGCGACCTTCCCACAACCTTCCCGACGACCGTTCACTGAGGGTGAACAAAACGTCGTAGGTCCAACGGAGGGCCGGGGACTCGATCCGAAGGAGCGCGAGGCGGGTTGTTCCCGCGCTGAAGCGCGGGCTCGGCGCTCGCGCGACGTGCCTTGAAAGGCACTCGGGCGTCCTTGCGTCCTTCAGGACGCGTCCCCAAAGGGGCCGAGCGAGGGTTTCAACCCTCGAATCCCATTGCGATGCAAAGAAAGAGCCGGCAGGCAATCGCCTCCCGGCTCTTTCGGCGTAGCGAAACGCTACTGAGACCTCGCACGTGATTCAAAGTTATGCTCGGCGAATACCTGGCGCAATGCGAAGTTGCGGTGGGTGCCGGCGACAGGATTCGAACCTGTAAGGGCCGGAGCCCAGAGACGTGCGAAGTCTCCGCGTTTACCGATTTCGCCACGCCGGCACCACTTGCTCGGTCGACGTACCACGGCAGCCGTGAGGCTACGAACGGGAGACTCGCTTCTTCACCGAACCGCGGGGGCAGCATAGTGAGTGCCGTTGTCCGGGTGGTAACCGAACGCGCGCAGGGTGAGGCGGACGTACGCAGGCGAGTGGCGGGACCTTCCCAAGACCCTCCCCAGTGTGGGGGAGGGGAATCGCGTAAGTCCAACGGAGGGCCGGGGACTCGATCTGAAGGAGAGCGAGGCGGCTTCAGCCGCCGCAGCGCATCCGAAGGACACCGAGGCGACCGCAGGTCGCCGCAGGTGAACCCTCAAGCGGCTGCCCGCGGCGGTTTTCACGTTCCTGCCGAGTTTCGGCTTTCTGTTGCTTTCCTCTGTAGATCGCTGTCAGGCGGCGCCGTATCCCCCCAGCGACCACCTGCTCGGGTATCTCGCCGCGTTCTCCTACTCCAAGGATGGCGGAGTAGCCTCGAAATGCTCGCTGTGGTTCGACGTGAACGCGGACTTCAGCGCGCGCCAGGTCGCGAGGCCGAGGTGTGAACGCTGATTGAGCCGCCGCACCGCCCGGTGTCACGCCGTGCGGTGTCGGTTCATTTCTGCTCCCCGTCCGGCGGCACACGTGCGATCAGGCCGGCGAGATGCCGGGCAATCGGGCTCGCCGCCTGACCGAAGTTCGACATCACCGCCACGATGTAGCCGTGGTCAAGCATGATGTCGAGGTTCGCGTTGATGCCCGCAAACCCACCACTGTGGCCCACGACCTTTCCGTTGGGTCCCTGTTCGATCCCGAAGCCGTAGCCGTAGCCCGCTCCCGCGTGGTCGGTCCACAACAGCGTGCGCGACTCCTCCGACACCAGCGTACCCGCCAGCAAAGCCAGCGCGAAGTGGTGCAGGTCGCCCACGGTCGAGAACCCCCCGCCCGCCGGCCCACCCTTGATGACGTGCATGAAGAGGTTGTTCCTGTACTTCCACGGTGAGTTCGGCGCCGGATCGTACCCGATGGCCAGGTTCTCGACCGGATCGTCCATCTCGTAGCTGTCCGAGTGTTCCATGCCGGCGCGGTAGTAGATGTGCTCCCGGATGTAGTCGAAGTAATTCTCTCCCGTGGCGCGCTCGATCACCACGCCGAGCAGGAACATGCCCGTGTTGCTGTAGCTCCAGTTGGTGCCGGGCTCGAACGCGGGCCGCTCGTCACCGATCAGGGGCTTGTAGTCGTCGAGCTGCCGGTACAGTGCCCGCGAGCTGTTCCAGTAGGTGTCGTTGAAGTAACTGCCGAGCCCCGAGGTGTGGCTGAGCAGGTGGTGCACGGTGATGCGATCGGTCACGTCCCGCGGCAGCCAGGATTCGTCCACGTATTGCGAGATGGGATCGTCCAGCGAAACGATTTCCTGCTCCACCAGCTGCATGACGGCGACCGACGTGAACATCTTGTTCATCGATCCGAGGTTGAACTTCGTATCGATGTCGTTGGGCACGTGAAACCGCTTGCTGGCTTCGCCGCACGCGTGGGTGAGCAGTATCCCCGAGCCGTGGGCGATCAGGACCGTGCCCGAGAATACGTCGCGCGCGCACGTGCGCAGGAGTACGGCGGTGGCCTCGGCGATCATGTCGGCTTGCGAGAGGGCCGGCTCGCTCACGTTGGTGGGCGTGCGCGCACTGCTGACGCGGAGGCCGGCAATCCGGTCGTCCTGGCCCGCGTCGAACCGCAGTACGAAGGCCCGCCATGCGCCGTAGTTGGCGTCCTGCACGATGACGATTGTCTCATCCTCGCGGGGCGGCGTGTAGGTGCGGGTCCCGTGGAAGGTGATCTCGCCCCATTGCCGCCGCGCCGCCAGCCACCTGTCGACGTACCGCTCGAGCGGCGCTCCGCTGCGGTACGACGGCGTGGTTTCCTCAGTGAGGAACCGCTCGAACGCGGCTGCATCGCCGGCGTTGAACGTTGCGATCAGACTGGTGATCCGCTCGCCGACGCGGCCGGCCGGCATAACCGACTCGTCGTGGTAGCTCGGCTCAGCGGGCTGCTGGGCGAGTGCGGGCGACGCTGGGAGCAGCGTGCAGCACAGAATTGCACGGAATGTGACTGCGATATCCAGCCTGCCTCTCGGGATCCAGAAAGACGGTGCCATGTAACTCCTTCCCGGCGGGCCAATCGGCTCTGTGGTGACGGTATGCCTCCAATTGTACTGTGACTGAGCCGTTCAAGCGGAGGGCCGGGGACTCGATCCGAAGGAGCGCGAGGCGGGTTGTTCCCGCGCTGAAGCGCGGGCTCGGCGCTTCCGCGACGTGCCTTGAAAGGCACTGGGCGTCCTTGCGTCCTTCAGGACGCGTCCCGAATGGGGCCGAGCGAGGGTTCCAACCCTCGAATCCACGGAGGGGCAAAGAGGGAGCCGGAAGGCGGTCGCCTCCCGGCTCCTTCGGCGTAGCGAAAACGCTACTGAGTTTCGCAAGTCTCAGGTGGAAGATATGGTTTCGCGCGTCGTGGTGCAATCAGTCAGGGTGGTGCGGTGGGTGCCGGCGATGGGATTCGAACCCATAAAGTGAGACCTTCCCAACACCTTCCCAACCTCATGGACGCCAGCCTGAGGGATTGCTGCGCACGCACTGTCCTTGCATGGAGCTTGTTGCCTGTTGGCAATCTGCCATGGTGGCTCAAGAACGATGC
Organism: Gemmatimonadota bacterium; assembly: GCA_039586875.1. GTDB lineage: Bacteria > Gemmatimonadota > Gemmatimonadetes > Gemmatimonadales > GWC2-71-9 > JAOTVV01. Next base: position 15,414 of record JBDHJO010000038.1, read on the forward strand.
GTGCCGTGGAGCATCGCGCGGTTGAAGTGCGCTGGCAGGGTGCGCATTATGCGTGCATGACTGAGCCTACTCCCGACGTTGTTCGAACGCTGGTCGAGAACCACCGGCGGTTCCGAGCCTTCCTCGAACAGCGTGTCGAGAATCCGGCCGATGCCGAAGACATTCTCCAGGCGGCGTTCTTGAAGGGGGTGGAGAAGGGTGACGCCGTCCGTGAACACGAGAGCGTTGTGGCATGGTTCTACCGCTTGCTACGCAATGCGATCACGGACCATTACCGCCACCGCGGGGCGGAGGGCCGGGCGCTGGAGCGAGCCGCAGGGTTTGCGCAGCACCTCGACGAACCCGAACCAGAGGTAGAGCGGGCCATCTGCCAGTGCATGTACGATCTCTTCCCCACGCTCCCTGAGGACTATGCCACGCTACTGAGACGGGTGGACTTGGAGGACGCAAGCATCGCGGACGTCGCCATCGAGTCCGGCATGACTCCGAACAACGTGCGTGTCAAGCTGCACCGAGCACGCGCGGCTCTCCGGAAGCAACTCGAACGGAGCTGTGGCAGCTGCACAGAGCACGGGTGCCTCGATTGCACCTGCGGTGCCGCCGTTTCCCGCCGTCACTGAGTTCGACCGACATCGCCCGATGTAATGCTGGGGCCACCCAACCGTCTGCCTGGGTGAGCGGGTCTCGGTGTTGCCCGCCGTTCTAACCGACTCGCGCGACGGAGGCATCATGGCCGAATTCCTGAAGCGTCTCAGACGCGCTCTCGCCGAGGCGCCGCCGGGGTGGGGAGGCGCTCCAGATGCGCGCCGGTGGCCGGCGGAATCTGGATACGGCGCATTTGCAGGTTCTTCCTGTGCAATCGATGACCGTTACACCATCGAAGGCGAGGTCGGCCGGGGGGGAATGGCCATCGTGTTCCTCGCCACGGACCGTCGTTACGATCGCCGCGTTGCACTGAAGGTGTTGCGGCCGGACCTGGTCCATGACGTAGGACGGGGGCAATTCCTGCACGAGATTCGGTTGGCCGCGCAACTCATGCATCCTCACATCCTTCCCGTCTATGACTCCGGTGAGGTGGCCGACCTGCTGTACTTCGTCATGCCCGTGGCCGAGGGCGGCTCGCTGCGGGTCCGGTTGCAGCACGAGCAACGGATCCCGCTCGGCGAGGCCGTACAGATCGTTCGCGAGGTCTCCGGTGCACTCGACTACGCGCACCGGCGGCAGGTCGTGCACCGTGACATCAAGCCCGGGAACATCCTCTTCCACGAGAGCGTGGCGATGGTTGCGGACTTCGGAATCGGGAAGGCGTTGTGCGGTGCCGGCGAGGAGTTCGTGCTGAGAGACGGCTCGGTCGTGGGCACGATCCCCTACATGAGTCCGGAGCAGGTCGAGGGGAGGCGAGACGTCGATGGACGAAGCGATCTGTACAGCCTCGGCTGTGTGCTGTATGAAATGCTCACAGGAATGCCGGTCTTTTCAGGACCGACTCCCGGAGCGATTCTCGCGCGGCGGGTGAGCGATCCGAAGCCCGAGTTGGTACTCCCCGAGGAGATTCCCGATGACGTGAGAAGCGTCATTCGTTCATTGTTGGCCGCCACGCCTGCGGAACGGCCTGCCAGCGGCGCGGACATCCTCGGGATGCTCACGCATGCAACGACGTGTCATTGCAACTCGGGTGGGATGGAGTGACGGGGGGTTGATGGGGGGCGCCTCCAGGGCCGGCGATGTGTAATGATCCAGGATCTCATCCGTCTGTCTGTGTGAAACAGTCACCGTGCACGAGCGGCCCAGAGCCTATCCGGCCGACCACGCTTCGCGTGGAAACGGTGGGTGGTGAGGATCCTTCATAACCGTGGAGACATGAGACGATGCACCCTACCAGCCATGGACAGCAGACTGAGAGCACGACAGCGGGAACGGGCAGGGAGCATGTGGATCCGGTGTGCGGCATGAGCGTGCCCGCGGATGGGACGCGGCGAGCCGAGCACCGGGGCATCACATACGTGTTCTGCAGCGACCACTGCCTGCAGAGATTCCGTACCGATCCTGCCCAGTATCTCTCCGAGCCGATACCTGCTGCGGAAGCAGAATCCCAGCCATCACCGGGAACCACCTACGTCTGCCCCATGGATCCCGAGGTGCACGAGGATGCTCCGGGGAGCTGTCCCAAGTGCGGCATGGCGCTCGAGCCAGCAATCATCGCCCCTCCGAAGACGCAGACTGAGTACGTCTGTCCCATGCACCAGGAGATCGTCCGATCGGAACCGGGCTCGTGCCCCATCTGCGGCATGGCGCTCGAGCCGCGGACCGTGACTCTGGAGGAGCAGGACAATCCCGAACTGGTAGCTATGCGCCGACGCTTCTGGGTGAGCGCAGGGCTCACGCTTCCCGTCTTTGTCATCGCCATGATGGAGATGCTGCCGGGGGGCGGGCCGCTCCGGCAATGGTTCGCCGCGGACGGTCAGAGCTGGGTCCAGTTACTCCTGACGACGCCCGTGGTGCTTTGGGGAGGATGGCCGTTCTTCGAGCGAGCCTGGCAATCGGTGCGCACACGTCACCTGAACATGTTCACGCTCATCGGCCTCGGCGTCGCCGTAGCGTACGTCTACAGTGTCGTGGCTGTATTGCTGCCGGGTTTGTTCCCCGACTCGTTCCGGAACCACGCTGGCGCGGTGAGCGTGTACTTCGAGGCTGCCGCCGTCATCGTCACGCTCGTGTTGCTGGGGCAGGTCCTCGAGCTCACAGCACGCAGCCGAACGGGTGCGGCGATCCGGGCGCTGCTCGGCCTCGCGCCCAAGACGGCGCGGCGGATTGAGGACGACGGGTCCGAAGCGGACATCCCGCTGGAGCAGGTCCAGCCAGGCGACCGGTTGCGCGTCCGCCCTGGCGAGAAGGTGCCGGTGGATGGCGTTGTACTGGACGGGGCGAGCGCGGTGGACGAGTCGATGATCTCCGGCGAGCCCGTTCCGGTCCTGAAGGGGTCGGGCGATCGCTTGACCGGTGCGACCGTGAATGGGACAGGCTCGCTGGTGATGCGAGCCGAGCGCGTGGGCGGCGATACCGTGCTGGCTCAGATCGTCCGCATGGTCTCCGAGGCGCAGCGGAGCCGGGCGCCGATCCAGAAGCTGGCTGACGTCGTCGCCTCGTACTTCGTACCGGCCGTTGTCCTGATCGCCGTCGCTACGTTCGTCGTGTGGGCGCTCGTCGGGCCCGAACCGGCGTTCGCCTTTGCGCTGATCAATGCCGTAGCTGTGTTGATCGTTGCCTGTCCGTGTGCGCTGGGGCTTGCTACGCCGATGTCGATCATGGTAGCAACCGGGAAGGGTGCATCCGTCGGCGTGTTGTTCAAGAACGCCGAGGCGATCGAGATCCTGCGGAAAGTCGACACGCTGATTCTTGACAAGACAGGGACCCTCACGGTGGGGAAGCCCGCGCTTGTGACGGTCGCCGCTGTTGATGGCTGGAGCGAGGAGGAGTTGCTGCGTGTGGCAGGCAGCCTTGAGCGGGGAAGTGAGCATCCGTTAGCCGCGGCGGTCGTTCGGGGTGCCGAAGAGCGCAACGTCACACTGGAGGATGCGGGGGAATTCGAGTCACACAC
>JBDHJO010000039.1:0-31138 GCA_039586875.1 Gemmatimonadota bacterium
CCAGCCCCAACACCTTCGATTCCGTGCGCGCGCTGTGGTCAGCCGCGACGATCACCAGTGCGATCTCCCCGCGCTGAAGCCCCGCACGCACACCGCTCGTCCCAACGACGACCGAACCTGCTCGCATCCCCAGACCCAACAGGCCGAGATGCTTCTCCGCAATCATGCCGGCGGCGCCGCCTCCGATGGCTTCGCGCCGGCCTCGTCCTCTTCGCCAGCCTCGGCCTCGTCGGCGTTCTCCTCGGTCAACTCACTCAGGAACGCCATCAGAAAGTCGGCCTGCTCCGCGGTGATGCCTTCGAGCTTCAGCACATCGTCGCGCTCGAGGTCCAACACATCGCGGAGCGTCTCCATCCCCGCTCCCTCGAGAACGGTGACGAGGTCCGCCGGAATCCCCTTCAACTCGTTCAACAGCACATCCGCCACCAGATCATCCTCGGGCTGCAAGGGAGCGAACAGCGGCCCCTCGCCTCCACGCTCCAGCCACTCCCGGCTCGAGTAGAGATCGATCTTCCATCCCGTCAACTCGGACGCCAGTCGTACGTTCTGTCCCGCGCGCCCGATGGCGAGCGAGAGTTGGTCTTCGTCGACGATCGCCTGGATCGTGCGCGAGTCCGAGTCCGAGAACACCCGCGAGACGCGGGCCGGCGCGAGCGCCAGCTTGGCGAACCGCTCCGGATCCGGCGACCACGGGACGATGTCGATGCGCTCACCCCCGAGCTCGTTCACGACGGCCTGCACCCGACTGCCCTTCATGCCGACGCAGGCGCCGACCGGATCGATCGAGTCGTCGCGGCTCGACACGGCGATCTTGGTGCGGCTGCCAACCTCGCGGGCCGCCGCGCGAATCTCCACGATGCCCTGCTGAATCTCCGGCACCTCGATCTCGAACAGCGCTTGCACGAACAGGGGATCTGCCCGCGACAGGATCAGTCGCGGCCCCTTCGGCGTCTCCTCCAACCGCTTGAGCACGGCCCGGATCGCGTCACCTTGGTGAAAGTGCTCACGGGGGTTCTGCTCCCGATACGGGATCAGCGCCTCCGCCTCGCGAAACCGATTCAGCATGATCACCAGACGGCCGCGCTCGATCTGCTGCACTTCTCCGGGAATGAGATCGCCGACGCGATGGCCAAACTCGTCGCGAATCCGTGTCCGCTCGCCCTCGCGCACGCGCTGGATGATCCGTTGCTTCGCCGCCTGGACGGCCAGCCGTCCGAAGGCCTCAAACGGCACCTCCTCCTCGAGGACATCGCCGACCTGAAAATCGGGATCCTCCCACTGCGCGTCCTCGAGCGAAACTTGGTACGCCGTGTCCTCGACCTCATCGACCACATTCTTCAGCACGATCGTCCGGATCGTGCCCTCGGCCTCGTTGATTTCGATCTCCGAGCGCACGTTGGGGCCGTATCGCTTCACCAGGGCAGCCTGAATTCCGTCCCGCAGCAGATCGTTCAGCTCACTACGTTCCAACTGCTTGACATTGGCCAGCTCCCGAAGCGCCTTCAGCACCTCGGCAGAACTCGTCATTCGGACTCCTTGATCACACGGTCACGCTTTCTACGCATCGCCTCTTGTTCCACCGCATCCCAATCGACTACGAGCTTCGCATCACGGATGGCATCGAGCCGTACCGGTTCCTCGGTGCCGTCCGGGAACGCGAGCACCACGACGTCGTCGTCCTGGACATCGACGATGCGCGCGCGCCGGCGCCCTTTCCCGTCGATGCGGACATTGACATCGCAGCCGCGGAAGCGTTCCCAATGCCGACGCCACCGCAGGGGCCGCTCGATCCCCGGCGACGACACTTCCAGGACGTAGCGCGACCCGAGCGCCTGATCGGCATCGAGCCACGCCTCGAGCTCCCGGCTCACCAGCGCACAATCGTCAACGGTGATGCCCCGCCCCGGTGCAGCGTCGGGGCGGTCGATTCGCACCTGCAGCCGGATCCGGCTGCCGGCTCCGCGCCGCTGGACATCGGCCAACTCGAATCCGAGTGCCTCGACCCGCTCCCGCAGGTCTCCCACCAGTTGCGCCAGCGAATCGTCCATGATTCACGCTCAAAAAAAAGAGCGGGCCGACAACGCCCGCACTGCTCCGCGAGACAAATCTATCTGGTTTTGGCGGGTGGTTCAAGCGGCAGGTCGGCCCAGGTATGCCACCATCCGCCCAGCGGTGCCCCCGGACGCTCGATGGCTGTAGAAATTCTCCTCGCTATGAGACGTACAGAGCGGACTCGCGGTCACACGAGTCATGCCCAGTTTGATGGCCTGCCGGCAGAGCGCCTGCCGCAGATCCACATGCTCCGGCTCAGCGGACCTGCGACCTTCGACCGCCTGCACGACTTCAGGACCCACCTCATAACAACCACCGCAAATACTTACACTGCAGTGCATTACAATGTCACGCGGTGAAACACCGGCAACCTTGGCAACCGCGCCGACGCCCGATTCCAGCATCCCCGACGCCACGCCTCGCCACCCGGCATGGACCAGGGCCAGCGTTCCCGACGCCGGGTGCGCCAGGAACACCGGGACGCAATCGGCGATCGTGACCGCGAGGAGGACGCCCTCCTCGCGCGTCACGTGTCCGTCGAACCCCTCCAGCACCTCGGTGCCTGGGCGTGCCTCCCGGTCGTGTCGCCGGATTCGCGTGCCATGGACCTGCCGCGCGAGGACGAGCCGGTTGAACCCCAACGAGGAGCGGAGGTGTTCCAACTGGTCGCCCGGTGCGATAGGGGTGAGGGAGAAATCACCGGTGCCGGGCCCACCGACGATCCCGGCACGAACCCCGAAACCCATCTCCCACGGCGCGACCACGTAGTGGGTGACGCCGCCCCGGAGTTCCGCCGTTTCGGTGAGGACCTCGGATGTGGGTGTCACGACCCGACTGGCACGCGCTCGATCTGGGCGCCGAGGGCCCGCAGACGTTCGTCGATGCGCTCGTACCCGCGATCGATCTGTCCGATGTTGTGGATCGTGCTCTCGCCGTCGGCTGCCAGCGCTGCGAGAAGCATCGCCATGCCGGCTCGGATGTCCGGGCTCTCGACCGTCCCGCCCCGTAAGGGCGATGGCCCGGCAACCACGACTCGATGGGGATCGCACAGGAGCAGTCGGGCGCCGAGACTCACCAGCTTATCCACGAAGAAGAGGCGGGATTCGAACATCTTCTCGAAGATCAGGACCATCCCCTCGCACTGTGTGGCGACGACCACGGCAATCGATGTGAGGTCGGCGGGGAAAGCGGGCCACGGGCCGTCCTCGATCTTCGGTATGTGCCCGCCGAGGTCGGCCCGGACGCGCCGTTCCTGATGCGCGGCGACGTGGAGATCGGTGCCGTCGAAACGGGGCTGCACACCGAGGCGATCGAAGGTCAGCAGAATGCTCCGCAGGTCGTCCGGTCTCGTGCCCTCGATGACGAGATCGCCATCCGTCACCGCCGCCAACCCGATGAAGCTGCCGATTTCGACGTGATCCGGGCCGACGGCAGCTTGCGCTCCCTTCAGGTCGGAAGTGCCCTCGACCGTGAGCACGTTGGTCCCGATCCCGTCGATGTGCGCACCCATCGCCACGAGCATCCGGGCGAGATCTTGAACGTGCGGTTCGCTCGCGGCGTTTCGAAGCACCGTGCGCCCATCGGCCCCCGCCGCGGCGATCAGTGCATTCTCGGTGGCCGTCACACTCGGCTCGTCCAGGAAGATGTCCGCCCCGCGGAGTCGCTTCACTTCGAAGTGATACTCGGTCCCGATATCGACGTCGACGCCAAGCTGTTCCAGGGCCAGCACGTGGGTATCGAGCCGACGGCGGCCGATGACGTCCCCACCGGGAGGCGGCAGCGTTACCGTGCCGAACCGCGCCAGCAGCGGGCCAGCGAGCAGAATCGATGCTCGGATCTTCGTGCAGAGCGCCGCATCCAGTGGGCGCGGCTCGACGTTGGCCGGATCGATACGTACGGTGTTCGGACCGGTCCACGTCACATCGGCACCGACCCCGGCGACCGACCAACGCCAACATCGATTCGACGTCGCGAATCCGCGGCACGTTCGCGATCTCGGTCGGACCGTCGGCGGCCAGGGTGGCGGCGATCATTGGGAGCGCCGCGTTCTTGTTCCCCGCCGGTCGCACGCGGCCGCGGAGCGGGCTCCCACCTGAAACTCGAAAGCACTCGGCCATGGTGGGGCAACCATACGGTGACCGATATGTCCGCGCAAGCGGTCCGCTTGACACAGGTCCGGGCGGGCCGGATTATGGAGTCGTTTCCTCCACCTCGAGCGCGCATGGAACTGCTCGTTTGCGTCGTCGACCGCGACCAACATCTCGAGCGCATTCTCTCCGCCTTCGTCGATCTCGGCATCCGCGGCGCGACGATCGTCAACAGCGAGGGCATGGCACACCATGTTGGAGAGGAGCTCCCGGTGCTCACGGGCCTCCAGGCGTTGCTCGAGCGCACGCGGCCGCACAGTGCGACCGTATTCTCGGTCATCGACGATGCCGCGACCATCGAGTCGGCGATCGAGACCATCTCAACGATCTGTGGAGGACTCGAGGGGCCAGGCACGGGGATCGTCTTCACGGTGCCCGTCCAGCGGGTGCACGGGTTGGCGCGCTCGTCGGACGCCGGCCCGTAACACGCACGGGGGTGCCGAGCGCACACCGACCGGCGTTAGTTTCCTGCGTACGGGGCGCACCGGCATCGGGCATTTGGCGCCGGACAGCGCGGCCTCGGTTTCGGACAGGAGGCATTCATGGGCTGGGCGGAAGTAGTCACCGCGATTTCGACGGCCATCATCGCTGTCGCCGTCATCCTTGCCGGCATCACGGTGGTCATGACGTTGAACGAGTTTCGAACGCTCGCGCAATCGGTACAGCGGGTGGCGGATCTGCTCGAGCGCGATGCCCGGCCGACACTCGACTCCGCGCGACGGCTCGTGGACGATGTGCAGCACGTCGTGTCCTCCGTACGCCGCGAAGCCGACGACATCGTCGACTCGTCCCAGGACGTGCGCGAACGGATGCAGCGCCTCCTCCAACGAACAGAGGAACGCCTTCAAGACCTCGATGCGTTGATCGACGTCGTGCAATACGAGGTCGAGGAAACGGCACTCGATGTCGCGGCCGCTCTGCGCACCACGCGCCGCGGTGCCACCGTATTCCGGGCCATGAAGCGAGCATTTCTCGGGCGAGGCCGGTAAGCGTAGTGCACGCCCGCACCGTGGGCGGCGGCGTGGCCGTCGCCGTTGTGCTGCTCGTCCTCCTGCCGGAAACCGCTCACGCCTGGACGCCGGGGACGCACATCTTCCTCGGCGAGTCCGTCCTCGCCAATCTGGCGCAATTGGGTGGCGCCGTGGCAGACCTGCTCCGGGCGTACCCGTACGACTTCCTCTACGGCAACATCGCCGCCGACACGTCGATCGCCAAGAAGTACGCGCCGGTCGGGCGCCACTGTCACGCATGGCATGTCGGACAGGAAATCCACGATCGCGCCGAGACCGATGCGTTGCGGAGTTTTGGGCTCGGCTACTTGTCGCACCTCGCCGCCGATACCGTGGCACACAACTACTTCGTTCCACGGCAGCTCGTCGTCACGTCGACCACGATCGCGCTCGGCCATTCGTATTGGGAGAGCCGCTTTGAAACGCACTTGGGAGACGCCTACGCACGGACGGCGATGGACCTGATTCGCATGGATCACACGGGTGCAGACACCCTGTTGGACCGCGTCCTCGCCCCGACCATCTTCTCCGTGCGCACCAGCCGCCGGCTGTTCAGAGGCATGGTCGGCATCACGGAGACGCAGAGCTGGCAACGAGCCTTCCGCGTGCTGTCGGACAAGAGCCGGTGGGACATCTCCGACGACATGGTGGAACGTCAGATGGGGTTGGCGTACCAGTTGGTCATGGAGGTGCTCGGGAAGCGGGAGAACTCGCTGGCGAAGCGGTTGGATCCCGCCGGCGACGCGTCGCTCGGGTTGGCCAAGCGGATGCGCGTGGACGTCATGCGTAGCCGCCTTCCGCGCGATCCCACGAGGCTCTCATCGATCGCCGCCCGACACTTCGGTCTGCCGTCGTGGGCGCCGGCGCTGTGGAATGCCTCTGTGCACGACCGTCCGTGGTCCGACCGCGGCGGCGCGCTGCCCGTGACCGACGGTCCCGGGCTGGCGTCCCTCAGCAGCGCTTCCTAGGCACCTTCCAACGCCCGCTGCAATCCCGCGTACGCAACGAGGAGCTGACGTTCGCCGACCTCGTCGTCGTCGAACGTCACGGTGACCTTGAGTTCGCGTCCGTGCCCGGCCACCGCCCGCACGGTGCCGGGACCGAACTTGCGGTGATGCACGCGCTCGCCCTTGACGTAGCGGGGAGAATCCTGTGACTCCAGCTCCGGTTCGTGCTCGGCTGGCGTGAATGACGGGCCGAATGCCGGTCGGCGGGGCCGCTGCCGCGCCCACTCGCTACCGAACACCCCACCCGTCCGGCGATCCTCCACGATGCCCGGCGGGATCGCATCGAGGAATCGTGACGGCGTGCCCGGCATGAGCTGGCCACCCCGCCGCCGCGTGCGCGCCCACGTGAGATACACACGATCCTGCGCGCGTGTCATCGCAACGTAGGCCAGGCGGCGCTCCTCTTCCGCCCCCTCGGGACTCTCGAGCGCCCGACTCAGTGGAAAGAGACCATCCTCGAGACCGGCGACCACCACGACGGGCCACTCGAGCCCCTTCGCCGTATGCACGGTCATCAGCGTGACCCCGCGCTCGTCCCCCGCCGTCTCCTCGTCCGATGTCATCAGAACGGCCGACTGCAGGAACTGCTCGATGGGCGTTCCCTCGCCCTCCTCGTCCGATCGCACTTCTTCGGACCATTCGGCAGCCGCGGCCACGAGCTCGCGGACGTTCTCCATCCGATCCACACCCGCGAATCCCTCATCCTCCAACAGGGTCTCGTAATCGATGATCTCGATGATTCGCTCGAGCAGTGCGGCCGGGGGGGCCGTCTGCGCCTCGGCACGCAGCCCATCGATGAGATGCGCAAACTCCTCCAGGCGCCGCTTCGTGAGTGGCCGGAATTCCTGGATCCGGCTCGCGATCCCTGCCGTGGCCAGAAGTGACCGATCCCAGTGGGCCGCAGTCGCCTGTAAGGTGCGGAGCGTCGCCGGCCCGATCCCTCGGCGTGGGACTTGGATGGCGCGCAGGAAGGCGGCGTCATCCGACGGATTGGCGACCAGCCGCAGGTACGCCAGCAGGTCCCGCACCTCGCGCCGTCCATAGAATCCGACGGCACCGACAACGCGATACGGAATCGCCGAGCGGCGAAACGCATCCTCAAACGCGCGGGACTGTGCGTTGGTGCGATAGAGCACCGCCATCTCGAGATACTCGTGACTCCCCTCGACAGCGAGACTCCGCAGCTCCCGGGCGACCCATTCACCCTCATCCCGCTCATCCGCTGCCGCCAGCACCACGACGTGATGCCCACCGCGCCGATCCGTGAACAGCGTCTTTCCGAGCCGCTCCGTGTTTTCGGCAATCACCGCGTTCGCCGCATCGAGGATCACCTGCGTCGACCGGTAATTCTCCTCCAGCCGCACGATCGCCGCGTCGGCGAAGTCGTTCTGGAAGTCGAGCATGTTCCGAATGTCCGCGCCGCGCCAACTGTAAATCGACTGGTCATCGTCACCGACGACGCACACGTTGCGGTGCTGCTGCGCCAGGTTTCGCACCAACAGGTACTGCGCTCGGTTGGTGTCCTGGAACTCATCGACGAGGATGGCATCGAACCGCCGCTGATAGAACGCCAACCGGTCCGGATGTTCGCGAAACAGCGTGAGCGGATGGATCAGCAGGTCGTCGAAGTCCATCGCATTGCTGGCGCGGAGCGCCCCTTCGAGATCGCGATAGATCTCCGCGGCCACCCTCGTCATCCGATCGTCGGCCTGCGCTCCCAACTCCTCGGGGGTGAGGAGGCGGTTCTTTGCGGCCGAGATGATCGACTGGATCGTTCGCGGCGGGAAGGTCTTGGGCGCGTACTCCGCTCGCTCGAGTAGACGCTTGATGAGCGCGAGGCGGTCGTCCTCGTCGTAGATGGAGTATTGGGACGTGAAACCGAGCCAGGTGGCCTCGCGCCTGAGGAGACGCGCACACAGGGAGTGAAACGTCCCGATCCACAGACCGGCCGGTTCGCGACCCAACAGCGACCCCACGCGGTCCTGCATCACGCGGGCCGCACGGTTCGTGAAGGTCACCGCGAGGATGCGGTCCGGGCGGACCGCCCCGGAGCGAGCGAGGTGGGCGATGCGCGCCGTCAGCACCCGCGTCTTTCCGGACCCGGCACCGGCGAGCACCAGCAGCGGCCCGTCGCGATGCTCGACCGCCTCTCGCTGCGTCTCGTTGAGTCGCAGTTCCAGCATGCGCTAGGAGTCCCGCTCGAGCAATCGCGGCAGTTCCGCAAGAAAGGCGGCCCCGTGCGGGCTCGGCTCCATCACGAGGCGACCACCGTGGACGTCCTCGACGATCCGCCGGCTCAGCGCCAACCCGATCCCCCATCCCCCGGTCTTGGTCGTCACACCGGGCTCGAACAGGCTCGTGCGCACCTCAACCGGGATGCCCGGCCCGTCATCCACCACCCGCACCAGCGCATGGGCGTCATGTTCCTCGACCGTGACCCGGATCTCCCCTCCACGACCGCTCAACGCGTCGATCGAGTTCCGGACCAGGGATTCCACGGCCCATTCAATGAGCACGGTGTCCCCGCTCACGTACGGGCCCGCCGTCGGCGCGTCGACGCACAGGTTGATCGAACTGGCGTGCCGCGGCAGGCGGGGCTCAAAGTACGCCGCGACGCGCTCGACGAGCGCACCGAGGGCGACACGGTCTCGGCGCATCGGGCGCCCGATCCGCTCGAACCGCCGTGCGACCCGGCCCAACCGCTCCAAGTCAGTCCTGAGATGATCGGCGATCTCCTCAGCACTGCTTGCGCCGTCCGCCAGGCGCTGCACCCACGCTTCGGCACTCATCAACGGCGTGCCCAATTGGTGTGCAGACTCACGCGCCATCGCAACCCAGAGCCGATCACGGTCCCGGTTCATTGCCACGCGATAGGCGAAGATGCTGACGACGATCGCTGCCAGGAGCGTACCGAGCTGAAAGAACGCCAGTCGGCTGACGAGGTTGGCAACCGGCAGTGGACCGTAGTGCAGGTCCCCGACCCCCGGGACCGAGATCGCCGGGCGCGTGCGGTCGATTTCTTCCAGATACTCGGCAACCGCCGCCGAATCGGCGGCATCGAGTCGCGTCGGCAGGTTCGCTGCCACGGTGACCTGGCCTCGGGCGTCCGTGATGATCAGCGGGATGCCACTGGCCGTGATATCGGGCACGATCGCGAGCAACGCCGCCGGCCCCGCATCGGGCGACGGGTCAGCGAGTGCGGCGGTGACCTGACCGTACAGTCGCGACGTCTCGCGCGACTGCTCCCGCAGGTGCCCGGCGACCACCCACCACTGCAACGCAGACGCCAGGATGAACGCCACGACCAAGCCCAGGGCGATCAGCGGCCCGAAGCGCCGAAGATTGGAGCTGAGTCTAAGGGGTTGCACGCGGCGTCAGATGTTCGCGGCCGAAGTACGGCACCAGTGCCTCCGGGATGCGAACACGGCCATCGGCCTCCTGATTGTTCTCGAGCAGCGCGATGAGCGTCCGCGGCAGCGCCACCCCCGACGCGTTGAGCGTGTGAACGAACGCCGGTTTGCCGCCCTTCGTCGGTCGGTACCGAATGTTGGCACGGCGCGCCTGAAAGTCGGTGAAGTTGCTCGCGCTCGAGGCCTCGAGCCAGGCGCCGACCCCTGCCGCCCACACCTCGAGGTCATAGGTCTTCGCGCTCGCAAACCCAAGGTCTCCCGTGGCGAGCACCACGACGCGATAGGGGATTTCGAGCCGCTGGAGCACCGTCTCCGCGTGCCTCAGCAGCCGTTCATGCTCGTCGGCGGACGTATCGGCCGCCGCAAACCGCACCAACTCGACCTTGTCGAACTGGTGCACACGAATCAGGCCACGGGTGTCCTTCCCGTGGGCTCCGGCCTCGCGCCGGAAACACGGGGTGTACGCCACGTACCCCTTGGGCAGCTCGTCCAATCCGAGCATCTCGCCGGCGTGCAGGTTCGTGACCGGGACCTCCGCCGTCGGAATCAGGTAGAGACCGTCTGTGGTGACGTACATGTCCTCGGCGAGCGTCGGCAGTTGGCCGGTGCCCGTCGCCGAGGACGCGGTCACGAGGTACGGCGGCGCGACCTCCACATACCCGTGCTCGGAGGTGTGCAGGTCGATCATGAACGACACGAGCGATCGCACCAGGCGTGCGCCGTCCGCCGTGAAGACGGGAAAGCCGCTCCCGGCGATACGCGCGCCTCGCGCGAGATCCAAAATGCCAAGCGCCTCGCCGAGCTCCCAATGCGGCTTCGGCTCGAACGCGAACGTCGGCGCTGACCCCCATGACCGAAGCGTGACGTTCGCCTGCTCGTCCCCGACGGGCACGTCAGGCGCGGGGAGGTTCGGCAGACGGAGGAGGTGATGGTCGATGTCGGCTTCGACATCGCGGACATCCTGGTCCAGCGCGCGAATTGCCTCGCTGAGCGATTTCAGGTCCGCGATGAGGCTCGAGGCATCTTCCCCTGCCCGCTTCAAGCGAGCCACGTCCTCGGAAGCCCGATTGCGATCAGCCTTCTGTTGCTCGACCGTTTGCAGCAGCGAGCGCCGACGCTCGTCGAGTTCCAGCAGGGCGTCGATCGCGGGGAGATAGTCGGGGCCACGCCGCTCCAATGCCCGCCGGACATCGTCGGGGGACTCTCGAATCAACCGCAGGTCAAGCATCAATCACTGGTCGGGCACGCCCTCGACGAGGTCGCGATACCCGCAGTTGAGATTGACCATGATCTGCAGCGACACCGTGCGCGCCACCGTGTCGACGGTCAGCACCTCGATCTTCGCGTACCGCGGCAACGAGCCGACGAGCACCGAGCATCCGCCGGAGGTACTGCGTGAGCGCGCGACCAGGACGTCGCCCACAGCGAGCGCGAACGGAGTATCGATCACGTAATCATCGACCGGCGCCCGCAGGACATCGTCAAATGCCCGTTCGGTCTCCAGGAGGCCGGATATGCCGCCCAGCCCGAGAACGCCGGACTGAATCAGCTGCGCGGTCCCCGCCGAATCGATGTCGAACGCCAGATCGAACGATGCGCCGAGTTCCGGCCGAATCACCAGTCCGGTGAGGAGATCGAGGGCGGAGGGTGTGCCGATGGGCGTGCCGTTCAGCGCCCACAAACCGACGGTATCAATCCTGTTCGGGATCGTGGCCGGCGGCAGAGTGATATCACCCCCACACGCCGTGCCAACGAACACCGTTGCGGCGAGCGCCGACGAGCACCGGAAGAAGAATGGACGTAGCATGATGAGACGCCGAACTCTACCGATGCCCCGAGGGGCGGTCAAGCCATTCGCATCGCTTGACTTCGCCTACCCCCACTCCTAGCTTGGCGCCCATGCCGACAATACGCGATGTAGTGCGGGCGCTCAGCGCCCGCAGTGGTGTCGAGGCGGTCGTCGTGCTTGGCCGGGATGGCCTGCCGATCGACGCGCAGACTTCGGATAGCATGGATACGGAGGGCGTGGCCGCCCTCGTTCCCGGGATGGTCACCGCCTGCGAACAGTTGGCCACGGCCGCGCAGCGGGGGCAGTTCGCGACGAGCGTTGTCGAGTTTTCGAACGGCATGGCACTCGTGTCCAATCTGACCGAGGAAGCGTTGCTCGCGATCGTGTTCGCCCCCGACACGAACATCGGCGACCTCCTCCACGAGCTTCGTCAGCACCGACAGGCCATCGCGGCCCTCCTGTAACCCGAGGCCGTCGATGACGGATGTGGCGGCGCTGGGCGAGATGGGATCGTCATGAGCCAGTGGGCGGCAGTACTTGCCGGCGGATCCGGCACGCGCTTCTGGCCGCTGTCGACGGCGGCACACCCAAAGCAATTTCTCCCGTTGACCGGCTCCGAGCCCCTGCTCGCGCAAGCCGTGCGGCGATTGGACGGGCTGATCCCGAGTGAGCGGATCGTGGTGGTGACGGCCCGGAATCTGGTCGAGGCCACGAGAGCGCTCGTCCCGACGATTCCACCAACGAACGTTCTCGGGGAGCCGCGTGCCGCCTCCACCGCTCCGGCGCTCGCGTGGGCCACCCAACGAACGTTCTCGGGGAGCCGCGTGCCGCCTCCACCGCTCCGGCGCTCGCGTGGGCCACCGCGCGGGCGCACGCTGAGGATCCCGAGGCCGTGATACTATCGCTACACGCGGACTGGCATGTCGGCGACGCCGAGGCCTTCCGCAGCACCGCCCAGACCGCTCTGGAGACCGCCGTGCGGCACGATTGCCTGGTGACGGTCGGCATGGTCCCGACGCGACCGGAGACGGGTTACGGGTACATCGAACCAGGCGACGATCTCGACGCGGACGCTCGGCGCGTGCGGCGATTCGTCGAAAAGCCGGACCACCAGCGCGCGACGGAGCTCGTCGACGGCGGTGCGATGTGGAACAGCGGGCTCTTCGCGTGGCGCGCTGAGCGGTTCATGCTGGAAGCCGAACGCCATGCCCCCGAGATTGCCCCGCATCTCCCGCTGCTTACCGCGGGCGATGTGGAAGGTTTCTTTGCAGCAGTGACGCCCATTGCAGTGGACGTGTCGCACTATGAGCGGAGTGATCGGGTCGCCGTAGTACCCGGCGCCTTCGCGTGGGACGACGTAGGCACCTGGGCCGCGCTCCACCGGGCCCGGCCTATCGACCAGCACGGCAACGTCGTGGTCGGCGCATCCATCGCGCATGAGAGCGAGCAGTGCGTCCTCTGGGCCGACGACGGCCCGATCGTCGTCGACGGCGTGCGGGACCTCGTGGTGGTGCGCGCAAACGGTGTCACGCTCGTGACCACGCGTGCTCGCGCCACCGACCTCAAGCGCCTGCTCGAAACGCTCCCTCCTGAGATCCGGGATCGCCCTTCATGACCGAGCTCTACCTGCACGAGACAGACCTGGGGCCCGAATGGTATCCCATCGCAGACGCTCGGCCGCTTGCCGAGCAGCGAGCCGGCGCGTGGTTGATTCGTGAACGGTGGCAGGCGATTGCCGGTACCGATGCGCAGGCGATCTTCGCGCCCGAGCACCTGCGCGGCTTCAGTGAAGACGGCGTTCCGCCGGTCGTTCAACCGCACGAGGTCACCGGGCCCGCCATCGTCGGGCTCCCCGTGTTCGTACCGTCTGGTGTGGCGCTCGAGCTCCCGAAGTCCCCGGCGACGCTCACGAACGACGATCACCCCGTCGGGTGGTGGATCCCTGCCGGTGAGCGATGGAGCCCTGCGGATCCCCCCTCGTGGGACCCGCTGGAGGTGGATGGACTGCGGATGCACGGCAGCTACGATCTCGTGACTGCCCTGGAGTACCTTCTCGCCCCCGACGCGGCGGACTTCACGCACGAAGGTGGTGATCAGCTTCCGGACGGGAGCATCGTCATCGGTGACCCGTCCGACGTCGTCGTGCTCGGCGCCGCGGTCGAACCGGGCGTGATCTTCGACGTACGACGCGGCGCCGTCGTCATCGAGCAACATGCACACGTCAGGAGCGGCACTCGCTTCGAGGGACCCGTGATCGTCGGCCCCGGCACCGAGGTCCACGGCGGCACGATCGCGCAAAGTGCGTTTGGCCCACGATGCAAGATCCGGGGCGATATCGTGAGCACGGTATTCGCCGGGTACGCCAACAAGGTCCACGAGGGGTTCATCGGTCATTCGGTCGTCGGCCGATGGGTCAATCTCGGAGCCGGCACGACGACGTCCAACCTCAAGAACACGTACGGCGCGGTGCGCGTGAACATCGGCGGGGAGCGCGTCGAGACCGGACGGCAGTTACTGGGGACCGTGTTTGCCGATCACAGCAAGACCGCCATCGGCACCTATCTCGACACCGGCACGCTCATTGGGACCGGGGCGAATGTGTTCGGCTGGGCCAGGCCCCCGAAACACGTCGCTCCATTCGCCTGGGGCGCTGACGGAAAGATGCGACGAGACGGTTTTCTCGACATTGCGTCCCGGGTCATGCCCCGCCGCAAAGTCGAGTTTACCGATGCCGTCCGGGAATCCCTCGGCCGCATCTACGATCACGTGATGGCGTGAAGCTCGCCGTTCTCGGTACAGGCAGCCGCGGCAACGCCGTTGCTCTCACGGCCGGCGACACCACCCTGCTCATCGACGCCGGATTTGGACGGGCCGCACTCCGGGCCCGGGCAGAGCGCGTCGGTGTCGATGTTGACCGGCTCACGGCGGTGTTGGTGACGCACGAGCACACGGATCACGCAAGCGGTGCGGTGGCCATCACCAGCGAGGTTGGCTGTCCGCTCTATGCCACCGCCGGCACGCTCCGCGCATTGGCGTCATCGCTCGACGGCACGGATGCGCGAACGTTCGAGCCGGACGGTACCGCCATCGGGCGCATCCACGTGCACGCGGCGCGCACGCGGCACGACGCTGCGGAGCCCGTGGCCGTGCGTCTCACCGACGCCGGGAGCGGCTTCCGTCTCGGGATCGCGTACGACCTCGGCAGTGCGACGCCCCGGCTGCTTCGGCTCCTCACCGGTGTTCACTGTCTCATGCTCGAGGCGAATCACGACGAAGGGATGCTGCGCTCAGGACCCTACCCCGCATCGGTGCGACAGCGCATTGCGGGTACCCGAGGCCACCTTTCCAACTGGCAGGCGGCGCGGACCGCGGCCGACCTCTGTCACGATGAGCTCGAAACGGTGGTCCTGATGCACATCAGTCAGCGGTGCAATCGTCCCGAGATTGCACGCGAGGCGGTCGGCGCGGCGCTCCAGGCTCGGGGATATCGGGGTCAGCTCTTCGTTGCCGAGCAAGACACGGCACTCCGCGTCCCGGTGCGGACGCGTCAGCTGGCGTTGGAGCTGTTCGAGTAGTACCCGCGTCAGTCCTCTGATTCGGGCACCGGCGGCACGTCCACGCCGTCGGGTCGCGGTGTCGGTGGACCGAGGCGTTCGAGATCGATCGGCTCTTCGAGGTCGCCGCCCGAGAGGGTCAACGTCTTGCCTTTGAGCCGGTAGTTATACGCCATCCACTCACCGCCGAGGGCGAGGTAGACGGTGTCCGGCGCCAGGCGCCACCGCACGATCTCGTCCCCAAAGCTCGCGGAGGAGTCGGTCCGCACGATGATCGACACCGGTCCGTCCGGTGAATCGGCCTCCCAGGTCCCCGCGATATCCGGCAGCCGTTGTTGGGCCTGCGCCGTCACGGCGACCGTGGCGAGGAGCAGCATCGGAAGGAGCGTTCGTGCGATCATGGCGGGGAGACCTGGCGAAGGACCGGTGTTTACGATTCAATACAGGCATTCTGGCGCTCTAATATACCCGCGGAGGAGTCGAAGGATGCGTTTCTCCCTCATTGCCCTCGTTGCATTCGCCGGCGTGGCTGCCGCGCAGGATGCGCCGGTCCGGCCCGTTCACACGTACTCGATCGTTGCCGTCGACGCCGAGACCGGTGAGATCGGTGTCGCCGTGCAGTCGCATTGGTTCTCGGTCGGAAGCGTCGTCCCATGGGCCGAGCCGGGCGTCGGTGCCGTGGCAACCCAGTCGTTTGTGGACCCGTCGTACGGTCCTCGCGGCCTGTACCTCATGCGGACCGGGACACCCGCGCCCGACGCGCTTGCTGCCCTGCTCCGTGCCGATCCGGACTCACAGGTGCGGCAGGTGGGAATGATCGATGCCTGGGGTCGCGCCGCGGCGCACACCGGATCCCGCGACATCCCCGCCGCCGGCCATATCATCGGCGAGACGTACGCGGTGCACGCCAATCTCATGCGCAACGAGAGCGTGTGGCCGGCGATGGCCGAGGCGTTCGAGAACGCAACAGGCGATCTGGCCGAACGGATGCTGGTGGCGCTCGAGGCGGCCGAAGCCGCGGGCGGTGACATCCGCGGCAAGCAGTCCGCAGCCCTCATTGTGGTGTCGGGCGATCCCGGGGTACCCGCGTGGGAGCGCATCTTCGATCTGCGCGTCGAAGACGATCCCGATCCGCTGGGGGAACTGCGTCGGCTCCTTCGCGTGGCCCGAGCCTACAACGCCGCGACCGAAGGCGACAACTACCTGACGGCTGGCGACGTCGAGGCGGCACTGGACAGCTACCGACGCGCATCGGAGATCCTGCCGGACGCTGCGACGAACGGGGAATTGATCTACTGGGTGGCGGTCACGTTGGCGGATATCGGTCGCGTGGCCGATGCCATCCCGCTGTTCCGGCGGGCATTCGCGCAGGACGAGAGTTGGATGGAGTTATTGCCGCGACTGCCGGGTGCCGGGTTGTTGCGCGCGGACGAGGAAACGCTGGAGCGGATACTGCGCGACGCGAGGCCGTAGGGAGGCACCTAAACGAAACGCCCCGGGGAACCATCCCCCGGGGCGTTTCGTACTTCCGTTGAGCCCTGGGCGGCCTAGTACATCCCACCCATGCCACCACCCGGCATCGGAGGCGCGGCCTTCTCGTCCTCCGGCGTCTCGACGACGACGCACTCCGTAGTGAGCAGCAGGCTCGCAACCGACGCAGCGTTCTGCAGCGCGGTCCGCGTGACCTTGGTCGGGTCGATCACGCCGGCCTCGACCATGTCCTCATACTCGTCGGTCCGGGCGTTGTACCCGAACGCCTTGTCCTTGTTGTTGCGGATCTTCTCGACGACGATCGAACCCTCGACACCGGCGTTCGCCGCAATGATCCGGGTCGGCTCTTCGAGCGCCCGGCGGACGATGTCGATGCCGACCTGCTGGTCCGCATCCTCGCCCTTCATCTTCGCGAGGGCGACCTGCGCCCGCAGCAGCGCAACGCCGCCGCCCGGCACGATGCCCTCTTCCACGGCCGCGCGCGTCGCATGCAATGCATCCTCGACCCGCGCCTTCTTCTCCTTCATCTCGGTCTCAGTCGCCGCACCGACGTTGATGACGGCGACACCGCCCGCCAACTTCGCCAGCCGCTCCTGCAGCTTCTCCCGATCGTAATCGGACGTGCTCTTGTCCACGGCCGCCTTGATCTCAGCAATCCGGCCTTTGATCTTGTCCTCGGCGCCGGCGCCATCGACGATCGTGGTGTTGTCCTTGTCGATCACGATGCGCTTGGCCTGACCGAGGTCCCCGATGACCGCATTCTCGAGCTTGAAGCCGAGTTCTTCGGAAATCACGCTCGGCGCACCCGTGAGAACCGCGATGTCCTGCAGCATGGCCTTCCGACGATCACCGAAGCCGGGCGCCTTCACCGCACACACCTTGAGCGTGCCGCGCAGCTTGTTGACCACCAGCGTGGCCAGCGCCTCACCCTCGAGATCCTCGGCGATGATGAGCATGGGCTTGCCCGTCTGAGCAACCTTCTCGAGCACGGGCAGCAGGTCCTTCATGGAGGAGATCTTCTTGTCGTGAATGAGGATGTAGGCGTCCTCGAGCACGGCCTCCATCTTCTCCGGATCCGTCACGAAGTACGGCGACAGATACCCGCGGTCGAACTGCATCCCGTCCACGGTCTCGAGCGTCGTCTCGAGGCCCTTGGCCTCCTCGACGGTGATGACGCCGTCCTTGCCGACCTTCTCCATCGCATCGGCGATCAGATCGCCGATTTCGCTATCGTTGTTGGCCGAGATCGACCCGACCTGCGCGATTTCCTTCTTGCCGGCGGTCGGAACGGAGAGCTTCTTGAGCTCATCCACGACCTGCTCGACCGCCTTGTCGATCCCGCGCTTGATGGCCATCGGGTTCACGCCGGCCGTGACGCTCTTCAGACCCTCACGGAAGATCGCCTGCGCCAACACGGTCGCCGTCGTCGTGCCGTCACCGGCCACGTCGGAGGTCTTCGTGGCGACTTCCTTCACCATCTGGGCGCCCATGTTCTGGACCGGATCGGCCAACTCAATCTCCTTGGCCACGGTCACACCGTCCTTCGTGACGGTCGGGCTGCCGAACTTCTTGTCGATGACGACGTTGCGGCCCTTGGGGCCGAGCGTCACCTTGACCGCGTCAGCCAGCTGATCGACGCCGGACTTCAGCGCCGCGCGGGCCTCCACATCAAAGTGCAGTTCCTTGGCGTTTGCCATAACTCGCTACCTCCTCAGCGTCTACTCGACGATTGCGAGGACGTCGGATTCCTTAATGATGAGCATCTCGTCGGCGCCAACCCGCACCTCGGTGCCCGCGTACTTGCTGTACAGCACGTCCATGCCCTCGGCGAGCTCCATCGGAACACGCTCGCCCTTCTCGAACCGGCCCGGCCCGACCGCGAGGATCTTGCCGCGCAGCGGCTTCTCCTTCGCCGTGTCCGGGATGTACAGGCCGCCGCGCATCTCCTCAGTCTCTTCGAGCGGCTTGACCAGCACCCGGTCGCCAAGCGGCTTGACGCTGACCATGCTCTTGCTCTTGGTGGCCATATCTCACGCCTCCACGATGCAAACTGTTTAAAATAAATGATTTACACTTGCTAGCACTCAAGACACTAGAGTGCTAATGGCGTGAAGTATAGCCCGATGCCGCGGCCTGTCAAGGCGCGCGCCGGCTACCGTCTCGCGGGGGGGGTCGGGTCGAGGCGACCCTATTGGAGGATGCGGCGCACGCCGACCCAACGCGCCTGCCACCATCGGCTGTCGGGATCAGAGGCCGTGAGACTCGAGAGCCTCACGCCGCTGGAACTGCTGTGAATGAACTGGCCGTCCCCGACGTAGAGACCGACGTGGCTGACGCCACCGCCGCTGACGTTGAACGTCAGCACGTCCCCGGGGCGCAACGCCGCCACCGACGCGTCGACGGCCATGCCCGTGCGCGCCTGATCACGGGACGTGCGCGGCAACAACACACCGTGCTCCCCGTACGCCCATTGAATCAACCCGGAGCAGTCGTACCCGTTCGCATCGCTCCCACCCCACTCATACGGCGTGCCCATGGCACTGAGTGCCGACTCCACGATGCTCTCAGCCGTCCTGACGGCTTCGTCCGAGACCGCAGCAGCACCGGGGCCGGGCGCGGGCACCGGTCTCATGGTCGGCGCCGCCGCCGGCAAGCGCCGCTGCCCACCACCGATGGTCAGGCTCAGACGACCCGCTACGCCCTTGCGGTCGGAGGCACTCAGGTTCCAGAACCCACTGACCCCCTGGTCTTCGACCCGGTACGCCGCCTCCGCGGTCACCGCCAGGAACGTCAGCAGCCGCAGGCGATACCCTGCCCCGACCGACCAGTGCGCATCGGTATTGCCGGTCGTGTGCAGGATGCCGATGCCGAACGAACCCACGCCGTACAACCCGGTCCGCGTCGCCCCCACGTACAGCGACACTGCCCCACCCGTGTTCGTGCGATCGTCGAGCGACCGTGAGTCGTTGACGTGGAAGATCCCCAACCCCGCACTGAACGGCCCGAGCGGGCGAGTCTGATAGGTGAGCGCGTAGAGATCGACGGCACTCTCGGCCGGCCACCAGCGGCCGTACTGCAGATCAGCCCGCTGAGCGGCGGCCTGCGACGGCAGCGCAAGAGCGAACACAGCGACACCAACGGCGGCGCAGCGGGAGACAAGGCGAGCGGTGGTCACGTAACCTCAATGCTAGCAACACCATAGCGACAGGTCAACGCATGCAGGGCAGATCGATCGGGATGCGGATTCGTCCGAGCGTCACCCACCGCGCCTTGACGGCCTCCACCGTCCGGACTAAGTACCCGCCCATGCCTACCGTCACCGTGACCCGCCGGGTGCACTTCAATGCGGCGCACCGCCTCCACAACCCGTCCCTGTCCGACGCCGAGAACCGCCGGATCTTCGGGCCGTGCAACAACCCGAACTACCACGGGCACAACTACGAGCTCGAGGTGTCCGTGGAGGGAGAGATCGACGCGACGACGGGATACGTGGCGGACCTCGGCCAGGTGAAGCGGATCGTTGAAGATGTCGTCGTGGCCTACCTCGACCACAAGAACCTGAACCTCGACGTTCCGGACTTTGTGTCGGTGAACCCGACCACGGAGAACCTCGTGGTGCTCATCTGGAACCGGCTGGACGGCCGGCTTCCCGGACGCCTCGCCCGGTTGGTGCTCTGGGAAACGCCCCGCAACTGCGTGACCTACGAGGGTCGCTGACCGATCAGGCGGCCGGCCACAGCGACCCGAACACCCCTCCGGTCAACAGCGCATACACGATGGACTCGACGAGGAGCTTCGCCGTCGACGTCCACGGTTTTCCGAACCAGATCGCGTCGGGAACGGCCGCGAAGAAGTAGGCACACCAGGCCACCGTGCCGGCGACGCGGAACACGGTGAGGTAGTCCGTCCCCGGCGCCAGCGTCCGACTGACGAGATACGCAACCACGACCCCGACGACGAGGTAGTACAACAGGGACAAGAGCATCGGCTTCGCCATGGCCGGGCGGCCCGGCGGCACGATGCGAACGAACCCTACCGGCCCCTCCTCCGCGTGTTTCAGGTAGTCCGGGTCCTTCATCTCCTGGGAGTCCGCCGCAAAGGGAACGGCATACTCGCCGGGCGCGACCCTGAGCGCATCGCGTGCCGCCGCCTCGTCGGGCAGACGGCGAAACTCCTTCTGCCGATGCGGCATGACCGTCCACATCAACGCGCTCACGATGAACACACCGAGCCCGGAGAGCACGATCGGCAGCCAGAGGGACGTGATGGGGAGCATCTCACCAATCCTTCGGGGGGGAGGAGGAAGGGCAAACATACGGCCCGGCACCGGCGGCGCCAGGCCGTATGTGGTTGTCGATCTCCGGGCGGGTCAGAGCTCGACCACCTCCATGGTCGACCGCACCGCCTCGGCCGACTTGGTCAGCGCGGCTTGCTCGTCGTCCGTCAGGCCGATCTCGACGATCTGCTCCACGCCGCCCGCGCCGAGCTTGCAGGGCACGCCCAGGTATACGCCGTCAATCCCGAATTCCCCTTCGAGCCATGCCGAACACGGCAGCAGGCGCTTCTTGTCCTTCACGATCGCCTCGGCCATCTGGACGGCACCGGACGACGGCGCATAGTACGCCGAGCCCGTCTTCAGGTGCGCAACGATCTCCCCCCCACCCTTCCGCGTGCGCTCCACAATGGGATCGAGAACGTCCGGCTCCAAGAACTGCGTGATCGGAATCCCCGACACTGTGGTATAGGAGATCAGCGGCACCATCGAATCGCCGTGCCCGCCGAGCACCATTGCCTGAATATCCTCGACCGACAGGTCGGTAGCCTCGGAGAGGAACGTGCGGTACCGCGCCGTGTCGAGGATGCCGGCCATCCCCATGACCCGCTCGCGCGGGAACCCGGTGACCGCCTTCGCCACGTAACACATCACGTCCAGTGGGTTTGACACGATGATCACGAACGCGTTCGGTGCGACCTTCTTGATCTCCTCGCTGACCGACTTCACGATCCCGGCGTTCGTCTTCACCAGATCGTCCCGACTCATCCCCGGCTTCCGCGGAATGCCGGCGGTCACGATGAACAGGTCACTCCCGGCCGCCTCGTCATACCCGTTGGTTCCGATGATCCGCGTATCGAAACCCTCGACGGGCCCGGACTGCCACTGATCGAGCCCCTTCCCCTGCGGAACGCCCTCGACGATGTCGACCAGCACGACCTCGCGAGCCAGTTCCTTCTCGGCCAAGCGCTGCGCCGTCGTGGCGCCGACATGGCCTGCCCCAACTACCGTGATCTTGTTCATGATCCATTCCCGTGTTGAACATCCAGGTTGGTTGCATCGATATCGAGTCCCAACTTCCGTATCGCCTCATACAACACAATGGCCGCAGCAGTCGCCAGATTCAGACTGCGCACGGCCGATCCCATGGGAATGCGGTACAACCGCTCGGGGTGCTTGTCCCGGATGCGCTCCGGCATTCCCCGCGTTTCACTCCCGAACACCAGCACACTGTTGGAAGTAAACGGCGCGTCGACATACGGCTGCATGCCGTGGGTGGAGAAGTAGAGGCACCGGTCGCGCGCCACCGCATCACGGAACGCACGCCACGCGGGGTGGACCCACATGTCGACGGCGTCCCAGTAGTCGAGCCCCGCGCGCTTGAGACGCGCGTCGTCGAGCTCGAAGCCCATGGGTCCGATCACGTGGAGGGAGGTACCCGTCGCAGCGCACAGCCGCGCGATGGAGCCCGTATTGGGCGGGATCTGTGGCTCGATCAGTGCAATCGCCAGTCCCATTGCGCTCCCCTCACCCTCACCGGTCCGTCACCTCCGTCCACGACTCACGCCGTGTCCGACGCCCCTGCCACCCCACTGCCGTCTCGCCACTGCCGCGATCCATCGTCGAAACGCTCGCGCTTCCAGATCGGCAACCGACGCTTCGCCTCTTCGACCACCCAGCGCGCCGCGTCGAATGCCGCTGCACGATGTGCTGCAGCCGCGGCCACCGCAATACTCGGCTCGCCAGTCAGCACCTCACCCAACCGATGCCTGACCGCAAAGCCGGCGTCCGGCCACCGCACCTCCGCCTCCGCCACGATCTTCCCGAATTCCGCCTCGGCCATCTCCTCGTAGGCCGTGTACTCAATAGCCTCGACCGGCCCGTCATCCTCACTGCGGCGTACGGAGCCGAGAAACACCACCGTACCCCCGCGATCCCGGCGCGCGACCTCCGCCAACAGGGCGGGCACGTCGATCGGTGCGTGAGTGACGAACGGCATCAGCCGCCGGCCAACGGCGGAAGGAGTGCCAACTCGTCACCGTCGACCAGCACGTGCCCGAGGTCAACGTGTTCCAGGTTCACGGCCGCCAGGGGCACCTTCGGCAACGCCTGCCCTCCCGGGAGACGCTCGCGCAACGCCTGGACAGCCGAGCCGACCGTCGTGCCCCTCGGAACCTGAAGCTCATGCGTGGCCGTTCCCAGCACCTCCGCATAGCGCGCGAAGAAGCGGCACCGGACACGCACTTGTGGCTGCACGACGTCATTCTGTGGCATAACGTCAGGGAATATACTGTCGCGGGATACGCGGCAGACGGAGAAACCGACCCGGAACCCCGGCGCCAATCCGCCAAGGGGCACACGTCACGCAACCGACCCATAGAAAAAAGGGGCCGCTGCGTTCGGCAGCGGCCCTTCGAGAATTGTCGTGTGTCTCGTACTGACTAGAACTGCGCTCGGGATTCCCCACCGACGTCCTCATCGTCGAGGCTCTCGTCCTCATCGCCCCCCGCTACGAGACTCCGTAACTCCTTGGAGGGCTTGAAGACCGGCACTGGACGCGCGGCCACTTCGACCGGGTCCCCCGTCCGGGGATTCCGCGCCATGCGCGTCTTGCGCTGCCGGATCTTGAAGGTGCCGAACCCTCGGATCTCTATGTTGTGCTGTGCGGCGAGCGATTCCTTGATCGCCTCAAGGAACGCGTCAACGACGCGAGCACAGTCCTTCTTGGAGATCATCGGGCCGGCCGTTCGCGCAATCGTGGCCGTGACCTTTTCGACGAGATCCGCCTTGGTCATTGGTCCTCTCTCGATGGGCCCAGATTTGGCGGCCGCACCACCCCCAAAAGGTGGTGCGTTGGGCCGTCATTAATATCGGCTTAGCTGTTGACTGTCAAGAGCTTGGACGAATTCCGCAAAGTGCCCTTGGGCATCGTGGGGACCGGGAGAAGCCTCTGGATGGTACTGCACGGCGAATGCAGGGAGTTCTCTGTGGCGGACACCTTCGACGGTGTCATCATTGAGGTTACGGTGCGTGACTTCAAGTTCTACTGTACCTGACACGGCCTTACTGCTTCCCATTACTGCAAATCCGTGGTTCTGGCTAGTGATCAGGATTCGGTCTGTGGAAAACTCGCGGACTGGGTGATTGCCTCCCCGGTGACCGTACGGAAGCTTCGCTGTCTCCCCACCGAATGCCAGCGACAGGAGTTGATGGCCCAGGCAGATCCCGAACGTGGGGAGGCCACCCGACACCAGCGACCTGAGCTCGGCAAGGACGTACCCGACGGCCGCCGGATCACCCGGACCGTTGGACAGGAACAACCCGTCGGGCGCCAGTTCCCGAACCCGCGCTGCCGGGGTGGCGGCGGGTACCACGGTCACGCGACACCCGTGCGCCGTCAGCAACCGGACGATGTTGCGCTTCATGCCGAAGTCATACGCCACGACGTGACGCTCGGCGTCGGGATCGCCGAACTCCTGTTCCGTCTGGACCGATGCGCGCGAGGCCAAGTCCAGCCCCTCCATCGATGGGCTCGCGTCGAGCGCGGCCCGCACGTCATCTGTCGGCTGGTCACCCATCGCGACCATGCCGCGCATGGCGCCGGCCGAGCGGATATGTCGGGCGAGTCGGCGCGTATCGATGTCCTCCAACACCGGGATCTCGCTCGCGCCGAGCCAACCGTCGAGTCCCTCCGTCGCCCGCCAGTTGGAATGTTCGCGCGCGAGCTCTCGCACCACGACAGCGGAAACCTGCGGGCGGTCCGACTCCACATCCTCGGGATTGACGCCGTAATTGCCGATCATCGGCGCCGTCATGACGACGATCTGCCCCATGTAGGACGGGTCGGTGAATACTTCCTGGTATCCGGTCAGATTGGTCGTGAACACGACCTCGCCCGGACGATTCGAAAAAGAACGGCGCGTGGTTCCGCGGAACCACGCGCCGTCTTCGAGAAGCACGTAGGCCGGCTCTCGACGCACTGCGCTAATTCGACTCCGGCGGAGGTGTCGTCTCCTGCCCGGCCTCGGGCTCGACGCTCAGAGGCAGATCGCTCTGCGCAGGCGGCAAGACCGGGGTCGGCGCCACGGGTTCGGTGTCCAGCACCGAGCGCGGCGTGGAGGACCGTGTGCTCATGCCGGCCAGCACGAGGGCCAGGAACAAGAACGCCCCACCCAACCACCACGTGGCCTTCGTAAGGATCGTCGCAGCCTGCCGGCCGCCGAGAAATGACTCGGACGTCGCGCCGCCCCCCATGGCCGCGAGCCCGCCGCCCGTGCCGGCCTGCAGGAGCACCGCCCCGACCATCGCCACGGCGATCACAATCAGGATGATCAACAGTAGTGTGTACATGGTATTCCTATGTCGGGGCGCAAGATAGCCGGTTCCGGTTGGAAGTCAATCGAGTGGCACCCGAACCATCTCGGCCCATTGGGCCGCATCGAGCGATGCCCCGCCCACCAACACACCGTCGATCTCCGACTCCGCCATGAGCGCCTGGATATTGCCCGGTTTGACACTGCCTCCGTAGAGGATTCGGACCGCATCCGGTCCGAGCCCTTTCCCCCCGAACCACCGGCGGATCGCCGCATGGACCTCCGATGCATCCTCCGGCGTGGCCGTGAGACCCGTCCCGATAGCCCAGACGGGCTCGTAGGCCACGACCACCCGCTCGAGGGCAGGCACCTCCAGCGCCGACAGGGCACTCAACTGACGCTCGACGACCTCGATGGTGCGGCCCGCCTCCCGCTCCTCGATCTTCTCGCCGACGCAGAGCATCGGCATCAGCCCCGCTTCGAGCAGGGTCGTGACCTTCCGGCCGGTGTCGGCGTCCGTCTCGCCGAACACGTGGCGCCGTTCGGAATGGCCGACGAGGGCACCGGTCGCCCCGGCTTCCTTCGCCATCGGGATGCTGAGCTCGCCGGTGAACGCACCCGCCGACTCCCAGTGGACGTGCTGAGCGCCGACGTGGACGCCGTCCCGGCTGCGCACCCGCTCCGCGACCAGGGCAAGCGACACGGCGCTTGGGAAGAGCCATGCCTCCCTGCCGTCCAGCGTTCCCACCGCTTCGAGAAACACGTCGAGGAACGTCGCAGCCCCGTGTGGGCCGAGGTGCATCTTCCAATTTGCGGCAAAGATCGGCGTTCTCATGCGTCATCCAAGGCGGCGACACCTGGAAGTACCTTGCCCTCGAGCAACTCCAGGGACGCCCCTCCTCCTGTCGAGACGTGGGTCATGCGGTCGGCGAGACCGGTGCGATGGAGCGCAGCGACCGAATCACCGCCGCCGACGATCGTCGTTGCACCCCGTCCGGCAGCACTGGCCATTCCGCGCGCGATGGCTACCGTGCCGGCGTCGAACGGCGGCGTCTCGAACACGCCCATGGGGCCATTCCAGACGACCGTCGCCGCTCCCGTGATCTCCGTAGTGAACTCGGCCGCGGCGTCTTCGTCGATGTCGTACACGGCCCACCCGTCCTCAACCGCATCGGGTGCGACGTGCCGAATGGCCGCCCCTTCGACCAGTTCGCGAGCAACGGTGACACCACAGGGCAGCCGGAGTTTGTCTCCTGCCCGCTCCAGCAGCGCGCGCGCGAGGTCGATCCGATCCTGCTCCACCAGGGACGTCCCGGTCGGGTATCCCTTTGCGGCGAAGAAGGTACAGGCCATGGCCCCGCCGATCAGCACAGCGTCGACTTTGGGGAGCAGCGCCTCGATCACGTCGATCTTGCCGGAGATCTTCGCGCCGCCGAGGACCGCGACGAACGGCCGCTTGGGATCCGCCAGGGCGCCCTCGAGGTATTCCAGCTCGCGGGCCATCAAGAACCCGGCAAGTGCGGGCTTGAGCAGATGCGCCACGCCCTCCGTCGATGCGTGCGCCCGGTGCGCCGACCCGAAAGCGTCGTTCACGTAGAAGTCGCCGAGTCGTGCGAAGGCCTCCGCAAGCGCCCCGTCGTTCTTCTCCTCGCCGGCGTGGAACCGGGTGTTCTCGAGGAGTGCCACGCCGCCGCGGGTCAGCTGCCGTGTGGTGCGCACCGCGTCATCCGCCAACGGATCGTCGATGAAGGTGACGGGTATCCCCAGCTCCCGTTCGAGCACCGGCACGACCGGGCGCAGTGAGTACTGAGGCGTGGGTGAGCCCTTCGGTCGTCCGAGGTGCGACGCAAGCACCACCCGGCAGCCGCGATCGCGGAGCCACCGGATCGTGGGCAGCGACGCCACGATCCGTGTGGCATCCGCCACCACCCCATGCTTGAGCGGTACGTTGAAGTCGACCCGAACGAACGCGCGTTGACCCTCGAGGGGTTGTCCCTCGAGGGCCATCAGCGTTCGCTTCACAACCCGCGTTCGGCGAGATACTGCATCAGGTCAATGCAGCGCGCCGAATAACCCATCTCGTTGTCGTACCAGGACGAGACGTGCACCAACGTGCCGTCCACGACGTTCGTGCTGGCGGCATCCACGGTGCTCGAGAACGGGTCGCCGATGTAGTCACTCGAGACCAACGGCTCGTCACTCACTGCGAGCACCCCCTTGAGAGCGCCCGCCGCCGCAGTGCGGAAGGCCTCGTTCACGGCCTCGATCGTGGTGGGCGCTCCCACCACGCACGTGAGGTCGACCAGGGACACGTTCGCTGTCGGCACGCGGAGCGCGACACCATCGATCTTCCCCTTGAGCTCGGGGATGACCAACGCAGTGGCCTTGGCGGCACCGGTCGTGGTCGGGATGATGTTCAAGGCGGCCGCGCGCGCCCGCCGGAGATCGCTGTGCGGCAGATCGAGAATCCGCTGGTCGTTCGTGTAGCTGTGCACCGTCGTCATGAACCCCTGCTCGAACCCGAACTCGTCACGAATGACCTTGACGACGGGCACCAGACAGTTCGTCGTGCACGAGGCATTGGAGATGATGTGGTGCGAGCCGGGATCGTACGACTCGTGATTGACCCCCATCACGATCGTGATGTCTTCATTCTTGCCCGGGGCGCTGATGACGACCTTGGCCGCACCCGCTTCGAGGTGCGCGCTCGCCGTTTCCTTGCTCCGGAAGATGCCCGTGCTCTCGAGCACCACCTGGACGCCGAGCTCGCCCCAGGGGAGTTTCGCCGGGTCGCGTTCCGCCAGGACACGAATCTCCTTGCCGTTCACGACAATGGCGTTGTCCCGAGCCTCCACCGTGCCCGGGAAACGGCCATGCACGGAGTCGTACTTCAGGAGATGCGCGAGCGTCGCCGCATCGGTGATGTCGTTCACCGCCACGATGTCGAGAGCAGCATCCGCCTTCACCGCCGCCCGAAGCACGTTCCGGCCAATACGACCGAACCCATTGATGCCCACTTTGGTTGCCATCTTCACCTCTACCGATCGTCTACCTGTGAGTCCCGGGACGCGCATGCACGTCCATCGATCACGCTGCCGCCACGCGCTCTGCAAACGGTCGCGCGCGTGCAAACGTCACAGCCTGTACCGACCTCCACCCGGCCGTGGCCAGGGCCGCCGCAGCCGCCACCAGCGTCGCACCGGTCGTCAGCACATCGTCCACCAATATAACGGTCGTTGTCCCCGGTTCCGACCTTCCCGAACGCACCGCGCGTGCGCGGAAGGCCCCGCGTACGTTGGCGGCCCGCGCGGCCGGATCCAGGCGTGTCTGGGTCTGGGTATTCCTGACCCGCGTCAGCGCCCGTGCCGCCATGGGGAGCTGCCACTGCGTCGCTAACGCCTCCGCCATCACCTGGCTCTGATTGAACCCGCGCTGACGCAGGCGGCCTGCACCGAGCGGCACCGGAACGAGGATCGCATCGCGTGGACGAGCGATGCGCCCCACCATGACCTCCGCCATTGTCCCACCCAAGCGGGTGAAACCGTCGTATTTCAGATGGTGTGCGATCGCCGAGGCCTCGTCACCCAACCAGACGGCGCTGCGCACCGCGTGAACGACTGCGGGCCATGCTGCACAGAACCGGCACGGTCCGACCGGCGGCAGGGGCTGTTGGCACCGCGCGCACCCACCGACGATCGCGACCATCCGATTGCGGCACACGCCGCACAGGAGCGCATCCGGGTCGAACGCCCCTACCGACCGCTCGCACGCGACACAGGTATTGGGCAGCGCAAACCGTTCGATTGCGAGGGGGAAGCGATGCGTTTTGAGGAGGGCGACGAGTCCGGATAGGTACCGGTCCGCCATCGGGTTACCTGCGCGGTCCGCCTTTGGCGAGCAGGCGGTCTGCCGCCTTGGCGATCATGTCTGCGAGCTGGGCATACGTCTCACGATAGACGTCAATGTCACTCCCGAACGGGTCACTGACCTCCGCCGCAGCGCCCTTCAACCCCACGTATTCGCCCAGCACGAATGTCCGTCGGTCTCCGCCGAGGTCCTGCGCCCGGGTCCGATGGTGGCGCGACATGGTCAAGATGACGTCGTTGGCCTTCACGACACCCCGCGTGAGCAGGCGCGCCTGGTGCTGCGACAGATCCAGTCCGTGCTCCAAGCCGACGAGGTATGCTCCTTCCGAGGCCGGGGTGCCCTCCCACGCCCCGGTCCCGGCCGACGACACGACGACGTCATTCCGCCCACGTTCTTCCAACTCCCGCCGGAGTAGCGCCTCGGCCAGCGGGCTACGGCAGATGTTTCCGGTGCACACGAACAGAACCTTCACGGTGCCAGACTCCCTGCGGCGTCCCGTAGCTCGGACGCGGTGACCGCGCCCTCGCGGATGATCCGTGGGACGCGTTGCGTGCAGTCGATGACGGTCGACGGCGGCTGATTCCCCAGCGTCCCACCATCGAGCACCAACATCGAGCCCGAGGAGACGGCTGCGGCGAATTGATCGGCGATCTGCGTGGGTCCGGCGGCCGTCGGCTCCCCGGGGCGGTTCGCCGACGTGGACGTGATCGGGTACCCGAGGGCCGCAATCAGGGATGCGATACCCGCGTGCGAGGTCCACCGGACGGCGATACCTCCCTCTGGGCCGCGAAGGGTTCGCGGGAGATGGCCTTCGCCGCCCGACAGCACGAGCGTTACCGGTCCGGGCCAAAAGAAGTCGGCGAGCACCTCCGCGGACCGCGTAAACCGCAGACCGCAGGACACGGCCATGTCGCGGCCGGCCACCAGAAGCAGGAACGGCTTGCCCGCGCGTCTGCCCTTGAGATCGACGAGCGCCTCGACGCCCTCGGTCGTCGCGCGTGATCCCAACCCGTACACCGTCTCCGTCGGGTACGCGAGCAGCCCCCCCCCGTCCAGATGATTCCGGATCATCTCGGTCGCGGCCGACACGTCTGACGGCGTACTAAACGGTACGATCGTCACAGCTGTGCCAGGAACTCGGCCAAGCCCAAGTCCTCCTCCGTCGTGATCTTCACGTTGCCCGACCTGTCCACCACCATCCGAACCGGCACGCCGATGGCCTCGACCAGCGCCGCTTCGTCGGTACACGCCGCCCGTTCCTCAGACGACACCGACCCAAAGGCGCGTTCGAGCGCCGGACGGGGAAACCCCTGCGGTGTGTGCGCCCGCCAGAGCGCCGATCGATCGACCGTCTCGACCACCCGCCGTTCATCACCGTCGACGCGCTTGAGCGTATCCGCCACCGGAACACCAGGCACGACCGCGGTGTCTCCGTCGACCGCGTCGATTACGGCATCGATCGTCTCCATGCTCACAAACGGCCTGGCGGCATCATGCACCAGCACGATGGACGCTGCCGCATGAAGCGCGCGGAGCCCGGCCTGCACCGAGTCGGCACGCGTCGCCCCACCCTCGGCGAGCACGAGACGCTCGCTCGTGAGCTCGCCTAACCACTCCGGTGGCGCCACAACGTGCTCGTGAGGGAGGACCACCACGATCTGCGCCACCCGAGGGTGGCGCGCGAACGGCCGTATGGCCCGCAACAGGATGGGCACGCCCGCGACGGAACGAAACTGCTTGGGCTCCCCACCACCGAACCGTACGCCGCGCCCGCCGGCCGCGATCACCACACCGACGTCAGGACGCGACACTCGACCAGAGCTCCCCGACGTTGGCGACGGGCGACACCTCGATCGGAGCCGTCACCCGACTCCGGCTCGACACGATCGCACGACGAAACCCCAGGCGATCCGCTTCGGCGAGCCGCCGCTCCAATCCACTGATGGGGCGGACCTCACCACCCAGACCGATCTCCCCGATGAACAGCGTGTCGCCCGCGATCGGTCGATCGTACACGCTCGAGCACAGTGCAGCCGCCACGGCGAGATCCGATGCGGTCTCGGTGAGACGCACACCGCCGGTCACGTTGAGGAACACGTCGAGATCCTTGAACGTGAGCCCAGCCCGTCGTTCCAACACCGCAAGGAGCACGGCGAGGCGCCGATGCTCGAAGCCGGTAGCCACCCGCTGCGGCGTTCCGAAGCCCGACGCTGCGGCCAGCGCCT
>JBDHJO010000205.1:0-7781 GCA_039586875.1 Gemmatimonadota bacterium
AAGCGCGACATCGGAGGGCCTCCAAAGTCGGAGTCGCCGGGATTATGGCCTATCAGAGCGTCTTGCGATAGTGAACCGCGCGATCGACCTCTTCGAAGCCGAGGTGTTGATGGGCTTGTTGGGAATCAGGATTGGCGACGTCCGCATCAGAGGCAAGCTCTCGAAAACCCTGTGCCCGTGCCCATTGCTCGACAGCATCGATCAATGCGGTTCCAATGCCCGTGCGTCGCACGTCGGGGTCTACGTACCAACCTTCGACGTACGCCACCGGCGTCGACACGCACCCTTCGGCATACGATCGCGTGCCTGCCTCGATAAACCCGCAGAGCCTGCTGTCGGAGCGGGCCGCCACGAACGTCACCGCGTCCGGGCGCGCAGCCCACGACTTCATATCTGCCTCGGTTTGGTCCGGCCAGAGGGCGGTGCGCAAGCGATTCCATTCGAGGTGGTCCGCAACCGTCAACGCCCGCACAGTGGTTCGTTGCGGCATGGCGCCCGCTCAGGGCAGGCCGTCGAAGAAGTCCACTACGCCTGTCTCGAGCGAGTACTCGGCGCCGACGATCATCAGGCCGTCGGACGCGATCAGTTCCTGCAGGATGTCCGAGCCTTGCCGGACCTGCGCAACCGACTGCCGTACGTTCGCGCGGATGGCCTCGTGCATGAGCGCTGCCGGACCGCGATCCCACGGAACCAGGTCCTCCACTGCCGGTCGGATGCGATCGACGATGGAGGCCAGGTTTTGCGACTGACGCTCGGACGGTCTTTGCAGCTCGTCGAGTGTGGCCTGCACTGCCCCGCACTGCGTGTGACCGAGCACCACCACGAGTCGCGTGCCGAAGCGCGCCGTGGCAAACTCGACACTGCCGATCTGCGACGGCGCCACGATGTTGCCGGCGACGCGGATCACGAAGAGGTCGCCGAGACCCTGGTCGAAGACCAGCTCGGCTGGGACGCGTGAGTCAGAACAACCGAGGATGACTGCGAATGGTTCTTGGCCACCGAGGAGCTCGCTGCGACGCATCTCGCCGGTGTCCATGCTCGGTCCCCGTTGTTCGGATGCGAAGCGACGGTTACCTGCGCGGAGGCGCTCGAGTGCTTCCAGTGCTGCCGACCTCATGGTCGGAGCCTACTCGTCGGTTCCGTCGTGCAACAGTGGGGTGACGTCCACGGACAGCACTTGTGCGCTTCCCGTACTGTGCTCGACGACCATGCCCGTTCCGTCGGGAAGAAAGGCAGCCACGGACTCGCTGGCATCAGTCGTCGCCGTCAACGGCTGCCACTCCCCGTCCGGCCATGTGACGCGGTGGATGTCGTAGGTGTCGGAAGAGAAGTCGTAGTCGACCACCAGCAGCGATCGACCGTCCGGCGCCCACGATGCCGTTGGCTGGTAGACGCGCTCCGTCCGGCTGGTCAACCGGCGAGCGGCACCGCCGTCCGTGGGGATGACCTCGATGAAGGCCCATCCGCCCTCGAACGCGCCGTAAGCATAGTGCCGGCCATCAGGTGACAGCGCGCCGATCGCGTCCTGTCCTCCGGCCCGCGCATTCGCCCCGAGCCCCACCGGTGTGCCTCCGTCAACGGCAACGCGATACACCTCACTCGCGCCACCGGCGGCGGCGCCGACGTAGTAGAGATACTGACCGTCAGGACTCCAATCGGCTTTCCCTGCCCCAGCGTCAGTGGTCAGTCGTCTCGGCTCTCCACCGGCCGCCGGCACGACCCAGACATCGCGCTGCGATCCGTCGCGATCCGACACGAACGCCATCATCGAGCCGTCGGGTGACCATGTTGGGAACCCCTCGAATGACGGCCAGTCGGTCAACCGACGGGGCTCGCTCCCTGCGGTCGTCGTCACCCAGACATCACCCGAGCCACCACGCCACGACATGAACGCAACCTGCGAGCCGTCCGGCGAGTACTGGGGATCGCCGTCGCTAAACGCACTTGTCGCGAACGGCACCGGGTCCCCTCCGGCAAGGGGAACCGACCAGAGATCCCAATGTCCGCTGCGATTCGACTCGAACAGCACAGTGCTGCCATCGGGAGATACCACGGCATCGCCGATCTGATACCCGTCCCACCCCGCCAGCGGACGGGATTCGGACCCATCCAGCGTCGTGACCTGGAGCTGCTCCGTCTCATCGACCGACCCGTAGTACAGCGTGCTGCCGTCCGGTGACCACTCGGGCTCCCCTTCTACAGCCAAATCGTTTGTCGCCCTCCGGGCCTCCCCGCCCTGCGCGGATACGATCCACAGATCCGTCTGGCCGCCCCGATCCGAGGTGAACGCTACCCAACGCCCGTCCGGGGACCAGCGTGGGTCGCGGTCGTTGCGCACATCCGTGGTCAGCTGGCGCTGATCCCCGGTCTGGACATCCACGAGCCAGATGTCCGAGGTCCCGGTACGCATCGAGCGGTACAGCAGGAATCGGCTGTCCGGTGACCACATGTGTTGGGAGGTGACGTGCTCCATCCCCTCCGTCGTGAGTTGGCGTGCCTCTCCCCCCGATACGCTCTGGACCCATACGGAGTGATTGCCACCCATCATCAACTCGTAGGCCACCATCGACCCGTCCGGCGATACGGCTGCATCGACATTGCCATCCGTAGCCGTGACCAGCGCGCGTGGGTCGCCCCCGTCGAGGTCCACCGCCAGTGTCTGGAGATTGCTGCCGCGACCCGCACGCCAGAAGACAACCGCACTCCCATCCGGCAGCCACCCTTGGGGTCGATCGACGCTCTGCCCCAGTGCGAGTGCGCGCGTATCGCCGCCGGCACTCGGAACGACGAAGAGGTCGAAGTCGGGTGCCTCGGCGAAATAGGCGATCCACCGACCGTCAGGAGACCACACGGGATCTTGATCCCAGACTCCGAAGGTCAACCGCGTGACATCGCTGCCGTCGGTGTTTGCGACCATGATCGCACCCTGGCCATCCACCGGCACGCCGAATGCCAGGCGCGTGCCGTCGGGCGACAGCGCATGGTCGAACACTCGACCCACGTCCTTCCCGATGACGACCGTGTAGTCGAGCGCGTCCTGACTGTCGTCCGCCGCACAAGAGGCGACGACCAGTGTCAGACCTACGAACATAGCAGTACGAAGCATCTGCATTCCCTACGACGATACTGTTGACGGAGCAATTGCCTGACGGATGCCGGCGACGATCTGCGGAATCACGCCGTCGATGGCATCGAATAGATCACCGCTCAAGTCGAGATCGAAGCTCTCACTCCAGATCTGCCTGATCGAACGCGGGTCGGTCAGCTGCAGTGTGACGCGCATGCGGTCACCTGCGCGGAAGACGTTGCCCTCGAGAATGGCGCCGACGTTCAGTTCCTCCGCCATCTCGGCCGCCGGCTTCGGCTGTGTCTTGTAGATCTCCATCGCGGAGGGCGGCGCCACCGTCACGCCAGGAATCTGCCCGAGCGAGACGGTGAGTTGGTTGTGCATGACTTCAACGAGGTCGCTATCGGACCCCGAGACGTCGGAGATCGGCAGCACCGCCATGCGTTCCGGGCCCGGCGCATCATCGCCGAACAGCGCAACGCCGCCACCCACGCCTGCCACCGCGATCGCGATCGCGGCGATCGCACCGACGAACGTGCGCCGGGACGTCGTCTTCTCTTTCGGCAACGTGGCCTTGATTGGGCGCGTGTCGGTCGGCGTCATCCCTCCGCTCGGCGTGCCCGCACTCTCGAGTAGCGGCAGCATCTCCTCGGCCGTCTGCCAGCGCGCCGCCTTCTCCTTCTGCAGGCACCGCATCACGAGCTCACCCAAGCCGAGAGGAATCCCCTCCCGCTTCGCCGTAATGTCGTCCGGTGCATCCAGCACATGGGCTGACAGGATCGCCTGCGCCGTGGCACGCGCGAACGGCGGCTCGCCCGAGAGCATTTCGTACGCCAGCGCACCCATGGCGTAAATGTCCGACCGGTGGTCCAGGTCGGTTTCACCCATGGCCTGCTCGGGCGACATGTAGGCCGGGGTGCCGAGGGCAACGCCGACGGTCGTCAGCTTCTCACCACCGGCGTCGCTCACGGCCTTCGCCACACCGAAGTCCGTCACCAGGGCATGGCGCCGGCTCAACATCACGTTGTCGGGCTTGATGTCGCGGTGGACGATCCCGCGCTCGTGCGCGTAGGCAAGTGCGTCGGTGACCTCCCGCAGATACTTGATAGCATCGTGCACGGGGAGCGGCCCGTCGCGCTCGAGCTTCTGCCGGAGCGACTCGCCCTCGACAAACGGCATGACGTAGTACAGGAACCCGCCCATCTCGCCAGAGTCGTGCAGGGGCAAAATGTGCGGGTGGGAGAGCTGCGCAACGATCTCGATCTCGCGCGGGAACCGGTCACCGCCCATGGCGGCGGCCAACTCGGGACGCAGAACCTTGAGTGCGACCTGGCGGTTGTGCTTGAGATCCCGCGCAAGGTAGACGGTGGCCATGCCACCCTGACCTACCTCCCGTTCGATAGCATACGACTCGGCAAACGCGGCGCGGACCTTATCGATGATCTCAGTCACGCGCCGAAGCTACAGCCGGACAGGCGGAATTGCCAGTGATTCAGTCGGAAACTAGCGTACTCGCCGCAGCTCGAATGTGTGGAACGACATTTCACGTCGCTCGTCGGTCCGCGTGTCGATGAACCGGGTTTCGATCCCCGCATGGTCGTCCCCGAAGAGATGCAGAACGATCACGAACGCCTTCTCCAACCCCATCGCCGCCATGCGCGGATCGTCATCCGTGCCGTACATGGCAATCTCCTGGCCGTCACGCGCGCCGGTACCGGAGACCCAATACGTACCGGCGTCGTCCATGGCGATGACGGTATAACGCCCGTGGCGGCGATCGAACCCAAGCGTGTAGACGGCGTGTTCGAGCGGACCTGCCGAGGCGCGGATATCCACCTCGACATACCGCCCGCCGAGTTTCGTCGTGGCCGTCGCCTGCCCGGCCGACTGACCATCCACATACACGTCCCATGAACCGGCAAGGGCGGTCAACACCTCATGCTCCGGACCGGGTACGGGCGGAGCGGGTGCCTGGCCGACTGCCGCATGCGGCGCCAATAGGGCAAGCAGCAGCCCGGCGCACGCGCCCGCAGTCGTTCCTGGCTGGGGTCTAACCGAACCCATCTCCATTCACCTTCGGAAAGACTATCGACTGAACCCGGCGAGCGTTCCCAGGTAGGTCGCACCGAATCCGTCCAGCGCACCCTTGGCCTCGTCCGATGGCTCACCGTAGACACTGAACGAGGTGACTTCGAGGCAGGCGAGGAATCGTTCCATGAACTTGGCGCCGAAGTTACCGAGATGGACCATCACGGCAGCCGAGTCCGCGTATCGCTCGTAGATGTGACAGGCCGTACCGTCGGCGCTCAAGAACCACTCGTATGCCTGGGTTCCCTCTTCGTCTCTCGTCGACTCAACCATTTCGTGTACCAGCGTGCGGAGCGCATCGAGTTGGCCATCGCGAACGGCGAGCTGCAGGTTCCAGGATATGGTTGACATCGTAGTCTCCTCGGGAGGAAGGATGCATCGACCGGCGACGGAAGTCTTACCGGAAGGATGCGCCATAGTATGCCGTGGGTCGCCGCCTCACAAGCATCGCTGAGTCTCTCGTCGTTGTCGTGCCGTCGAGCGCCAGTCGCTACTTCTTCTTCCCCGCCGCAGCCCCTCCACTCCCAAGCGCCATCATCAACCCGAAGATGTAACCGAGGTTGTACGACCACCCCGTGTTATGGACCTCGTAGATGCCGACGGAATCCGAGAAGAGGCTCACGACGAACGTGACGATGATGATGAAGCCGTGCCAGATGCCCAGGAAGAAACCGGCGGGCGTGGCGTCCGCTGCGGCTTCACCAACGAGTGGATTCGCACCAGGGGCGCAGGCTGCCAACGCCAGGACTACAACGGGCACGAGCGCCCGATACTGTCGGGTCATCCTTCACCTCCTAACGGGTCACAGACGCGGAATCAACACCGGCGTCCGGGCCTTATACGCTTCGTAATCTGCCTGCCCTCCCCACTCCGCATCCGCACGACGCTCCAGCATAGGAATACCGCTCACGTACATCAGCAGGAGCGCAACGAACACAGGCGACACCAAGGTGGCCCATTGCCAGCCCCTCAGCACCGGTGCGGCGATGATTGCCACGCCGACCCACAGGACGATCTCGCCGAAGTAGTTGGGATGGCGCGAACGCGACCAAAGGCCGCTGGCAATGAACCTGCCTCGATTGGCCGGGTCCGCACGGAACCGCTGTTTCTGGCGGTCGGCGACAACCTCGAATCCGAATCCGAACGTCCACACGAGCATCCCGAGGACAGCGGTGATGCCGAGCGTCCGGCGGTCGCTCGCCGTGATTGCCGCCAGGGCGGCCGCAGCCGTGAAGGTCACCCACAACCCCTGCAGGGTCCATGTCATGAGGAACCGGGCAAATGCGGGCTTGATGTCGTCGAACCGGGAGTCCTT
The DNA here is from genome assembly GCA_039586875.1 of Gemmatimonadota bacterium. Taxonomy (GTDB): domain Bacteria; phylum Gemmatimonadota; class Gemmatimonadetes; order Gemmatimonadales; family GWC2-71-9; genus JAOTVV01. The sequence goes on from JBDHJO010000205.1 coordinate 6,471, forward strand.
GCCGGCCCGGTGAATCCGCCGATACAGGAAGCTGCCAAGACGCAATGCCCACACGATGACGGCACCCGCGAGCACAAGACTCCGACCATCGGTGGCGCCGGCTCCCAGTACGGCTGCCACCGTAACGGACAGGTACGTCACGCTGCCAGTGAGGTCGAAGTACTTCTCGGTTTGGTACACGTACGCGGGCACGAACGCGAGCCACTGTATCGCAAACGCAAGTCCGACGCAAGCGGCGAAGAGCGGTACACCACGGTAGGCGACGCCGTGGTGGCTCCCCGCGGCAGCAACACCAGCTCCGACGAGGACGATGACCGGCAATGAGCCGGTTGCAGTGCGATCTGCACGTTCCATCGCGATATTCCCCGATTCGTACTGATCAGCCCGTCACGCTCTGTCCTCCGGGCACGGGCGGGGATTGGCATTCGACCGTGAGCCGAGGGGAGCTATCCGTCACGGAAGGGACAAACCGGCAGTTACTTCCGGCGACCCACTTCTCACTTCGACCTAGGCAAACGCGACGAAGAGGGACAGCACGAGCATGACCGCAGCGGGCAGGGACTTCGCCAGCGTGTCCTTCACCTTCACGTGCATGCTGATCGCCCCAACCATGAGAGCAGCAAGCGCGATGCCGGCAGGCTGAGTGACGACCGGGTACCAGATGCCTACGATCAGCAGCGTAGCGCAGACGAGCTTCAGACCACCAACGAGCCCGACCATCCAGGGGGGGAGGCCGTACGCGGCGAACTCTTCCTTCATGTTCGTGGCATTGCCTCCACGCCAGCTGGTTGCCTTACCCAACCGCAAGAGCCACACGTTGTAGATCCCCAGCGCGGCAACGACCTGCGCGACCGTGATGGCAGTGTCCATCGAATCCCCCTCGGATCGTGTCGTCGATACCCCTCGACATTAACACTCGGCCCGGTGCTGTGGCCAGAACTCTCACCCGACGGAGACTCCGTTACCGGCGGTGCCATGTGCCGCAAGCCATTCCAGCCGACGCACACCGTGGTTTGCCATCCATCGGAAGCACAGCAAAGCGACCAGAAGCACCGCACCTGAGAACCCCAGCAGCACCGGCGTCATCGGAATCAGCAGGATCGCGGCAACGAACTGCACGAGGATCGAGCAGTAGAGGAATCCAGCCACCACGAGGCGCGAGTGCTGCTTGATGAACCACGCTCCGAGCGGCGCCCCCACGACCACGATCGGAACGCACACCCACCAATAGTCCCATGCCTCCGGTGCCATGCCGCCACCGGCCAGTGACTTCCACGCGAACCCCACCGCGGCATTCACACCCATGAGCAC
>JBDHJO010000206.1:0-4553 GCA_039586875.1 Gemmatimonadota bacterium
CAGCATCACCCGACGCGCGGGTGATCGGGATTGACCCAAACGGTCCGAGGCCCCATAACACTTGGTGTAGAGTTGGTCGAGGATCGCGGCGTCCCCTGGTCGAGGAGAAACCCGTGCGGTATCGAGAGTCAGTAGTCCTGTTGAGTTCCGTGGCTGTCGCCCTGGCGTGTGCGGGGCCATCCGAAACCGTCCCACTGCCTCCCGACCGGTATACCGGAACGGTCGCCAACCTCGAGGCGTACTTCGAGGCGAACGCTGCAAGCCTCGATCCGATCGAGGGCATCTGGTCCGTCGCAGGTGAACAGCAGTCCGGCGATCGGGTGAACGTCGAGATGGACTTCGCGCGCGTTGCGATCATCCGCGAGCGGGTCGCCACCGACTGGGACTTCGTCGAGGTCGTGGTGGCGAGCGACGACGTCGAGTCGATGGCCATCTCCGCCGTCTACAGCGAGACGGCACACGAGAGCGTCTTCCTCTCGCGGCAACGGGAGGCGGATGATTCGTGGACAACCTACGAGTTCCGGCTGAACGCCGACGGGACGCTCGAGGGCCTGCGACGGTACATGGACGGCAACACGGCGGCGAGCGCGTCCCTGCGCTACATCAAGCTCTCACCGAAACCCGGACGGGAGTAACCCACCGCCGCATTACCCGCCGTAACGGCCACCCGGCGCCGACCTCGTTCGCTACGCCCTGACCTGCGCGCGGTCTCGCGGCGCAGCCTCGATCAGGCGCCGGTAGAGCCGCCGGGCACGACGCAGTACCCGGATGCGACGATCCGCATGTTCTCCCCGACGATGACCCACGCCCGCTCGACGCTCACCGTGACGCCGGTCAGGTCTTGGCCATTGCACTTCTCGAGGAGCTCGTCCACCAAACCGCCGGCCGTCTCGGCCGGAAGCGGGGTCAGCCAGAAGACGCTGAACTTCGACTTCTCGGCCGTCACCCGTTTGCCCGGCTGCGTGACCACCGTCGTCGTCACCGGGTAAGTAGCACAGCCGATTGCGGCGAATACCAGGACCAACGCGGCCGCCTTCACCTTCGTTCGCACGTCACGCTCCTTGTGCAGGTTCAAGCCCAGCCTGCTGCACACCTGACTATGCCAGATATATGCCGAGGTGTAAGTAGTTGTCACATAGCGACTTCACGGTTTGAGTGGACCACCGAACTGTCCACCGTGCGAGACGCCACACCGCCGTCGGGGGACACCGCCTCGTCACAGCCGGCAGACGCGCGGGCCACGGCCCCCGGTCAGAGCATTGCACAGGCACTGAAGAACATCAGCACGATCCATCCGACCACGCACACGCCGAACGCGCGCCACGTGCTCGTGTAGTCGAGCGCCTGTCGGACGGCCACGATCATGGCCGCTAACATCCAGAGTCCGGCAATGCCGACGATCACCGCTCCGACGCCGTCAACCAAGCCGAAGATCCGCAGGATGCCGGGTGCACTCGCAAACCCGGTGGTGCGCAGGAGCTGTCCGACGTCCGCTTCGGTCTCGGCCACCGGCAGCATCTTGGCACCGATGAAGTAGATGAGGGCCGCCCACACCGCCCAGCCCAGGAGCGCACCAACCGAATTCATGAGCAGGGTCGCGGTGCTCGAGACACCCCCGCCGATGCCGGCCGCCAGACTTGACAGCACGACCGTCTGGAGCGCCTGCGCGGTGGCGTGTTCGTCATGCTCGACCTCCTCGTAGATCGCACGGTCGAGTCTTGCGGCTCCGATAACCCGAGTGATGAAGCTGTTCATGAGCGGACTCCTCCTAGGTGCAGGCCTGCCGTCGTTGCGGCAGAAGATGACATGCTCCCGGCGCTCCGCAACCCGGTCTGGGGCCGGCGCGGCTCGAGCCGCGCGAACCGGCTGCCCCCGGTGTCACCGCTCGTCCCAGCGAGCTTGACGTTCGCTTGACGCTTGCGAGCCATCGTAGCTGCAGCGAATCGGCACGGGACATCTCAGCGCACACGGTCGGGAGGTAGCCATGTTGGGTATGCAACGCCAAACGCCGACGAAAGGGATGATGCGGGGATCCGCCTTCGCGCTCGCCGTGCTGGCCAGTCTTTCCCTGAGTAGCTGCGCGACCATGCGCATGCACATGCGATACGGGGCTTTGCAGTCGGACACGAAGGTGAGCGAGTCGATCTTCCTCGAGCTCCGGACCGAGCTCCCGCCGACCGTGTACCTCGCCGAAGCTGCCGCCACAGACCCGACGATCACCGTGCGTCCGTTTCTCGATCAAGCGCTCACGGCGTCGGGATACGCGGTGGTGGGGGATCCGGACAGCGCAACCTATGTGCTGCAGATCAACCACCGCCAGTTCATCGAAACGGAACTGTCGGCCGACCAGACCTTGGGCGACGTGCTGTCAGGGGCCTTCTCGGCGGGCTTCGGTACGGCGATCGCGGTCGATGTCCTCGGCGGCAGTGGCGATGCCGCAGCAGGGTTGGGTCTCGCTGTCGGCGTTGTCAGCTTCATCGCGGATGCGCACACAAAGCACATCGCCCACGTGCTGACGACCGATATCCGTCTGACGGAAACGGTGCCGGTTGCGGACGGCCTCGCGGGCCTCAACGCCCTGTACGTCCCAGTCACCGCGCCAAGGACACGACGGGAGCACCACGAAGTGCAGATTGCGAGCGGGGCGTCGAAGGTGAACCTGAACCGCGGTGAATCCCAACCGGCGATCGTGCGGAACCTGACGGACACGATCATCAGGTTGCTCCCGGCACAACCCCCGGCATCGACTTAGGATACCGAAACCACCACGTGCAGTCTTTCAGCGCCGTTCGAGCGCCGGCACGTTGCCCCATTCGCCTTTGATCTTGACATGCGCTTGACTGGCACTGACGTCTGGCCGTGGTTCTCTAAACAGGAGGCTCCATGCGGATCCCCAAGCCGTTGGCAATCGTCGGATTCCTCGTTGCCGCCACCCTCGCCGGATGCAGCGACGATGGTGCACTGACTGACCCGGAGAACGGCGGCCCCGACTTCGAACGCGAGCTGCAACCAGGCGAGTACCAGGTCAGCGTGACCGGGGATGTCGAGCGTGGCTTCGAAGCAACTGGCGCATCGTGGGCCGCACTTGGCGATCCACCCTTCACCGGATGGAACCGGGTGTCGTTCTTCTTGATGGGAGACCCGGACGCGCTCGACGGTGCCGCCTTCGACCTGTGCGACGTACCTGCCCCAGCAACGACCTATGCGTTTGACGCCGTCACGCCGTTCTCGGGCTGTCCATCAGATCCCGGTCACGGAGCCGGCGGCTTCATCGTGCAGCTCGGAGCACCGCAAGCGGACGAACTCGACTGCTACCCCAATGGTTACGGGGACAAAGACTTTGCGGGAGTGCTGACGATCACGGCAGTCACCACCGACGAGATCGAAGGAGAGGCAGAGGGTACCGGAACGTGCAGCCGTCATCCGCACAGTGAGATCGAACCGATGGGATCGGCGTCCGTCTCAATACGCATACGCTTCCGAGCCGAGAGACGGATACCTTGAGGAGAGCCGGCGAATTGACCCGAGTCGGTGCGTCCGGCTCTGCACGGTCGGCGGCGAGTGCGTCGAGCGGTCAGTAGATCAGTAGTGTCGAGCCCCAGGCGAACCCGCCGCCGAAGCCTTCCAGAATCACAGTCTGGCCGCGCCGGATGCGACCGTCGCGCACCGCTTCGTCGAGGGCCAGCGGGATCGAGGCGGCGGACGTGTTACCATGCCGGTCGACCGTCACGACGACTTGCTCCATCGGCAAGCCGAGCTTCTTGGCCGTGGCCTCGATGATGCGGATATTGGCCTGGTGCGGCACCAACCAGTCGACATCCTGCTTGCGCAAGCCGCTCCGTTCGAGGGTCTCCAGCACCACGTCACCCAACGCCTTGACGGCCCACTTGAAGACCTCGCTCCCGCGCATGCGTGTGTACGCTTCGCCCTCGAGAATCACGGCGTAGTTGGCCGACACGCCTGCGGGTACGTTGAGGAGTTCGTGGTACTTGCCGTCCGCATGGAGATGGGTGGCGATGATGCCGGGCTCCGCAGCGGCTTCGAGGACAACGGCCCCCGCCCCGTCGCCAAACAGGACACAGGTGTTGCGATCGTTCCAATCGATGATGCGACTGAAGGTCTCGGCACCGACGACCAACGCGCGCTCGACGCCGTCGGTACGGAAGAACCGGTTGGCGATATCCATCGCGTAGACGAAGCCCGCACAGGCCGCCTGTACGTCGAACGCCGGCCCGCCGTTGTGAATGTTCAAGCGATCCTGCAGCAAACACCCCACGCTTGGAAACACCTGGTCGGGAGTCGTCGTCGCGACAACGATGAGGTCGATGTCCGCCGGTTGTAGACCAGCCATGTCCAAAGCCCGCCGGGCCGCCGTTTCGGCCATGGCGCTGGTGCGTTCGTCGTCGGCAGCGATGTGCCGCTCGCGAATGCCCGTGCGTGACACGATCCACTCGTCCGTCGTGTCCACCATCCGCTCGAGATCGGCGTTGGTCACGATCTTCTCCGGCAGATAACTGCCGGTACCGGCAATCCTGGCATACGTCACGGCACGC
>JBDHJO010000207.1:0-7061 GCA_039586875.1 Gemmatimonadota bacterium
GGTCGCGACCTCCGTGTCGGCGACGGTCCAAAGGAACACTGCCTCCGGAATCGGCTGTCCCGTAGCGTCGAGGGCGCTGGCGCGAAACGTCACCACCCCACCAAGCGGCACCCGCACCTCCCTGTCCTGGGTCGGGTTCAAGCGAATCTCCTCGACCTGGGGATGCACTGTGATGCTCACGCGCTGCTCACGGCCGTATCCGGACGCCACAATGTCCGCCGTTCCCGGCGATGCCGCCGTCACCACACCGAGCGGTGTTACGGTGACGATGTTCGGATTGGACGAGCGCCATTGGTCGAACTGCCGGGGATCGAGACGACGGTCCTCCTGTGAGGGAACGACCACATGCAACGTGTCCGACTCGAGCGGGGCAAGCGAATACCGAGATTGGGCGAACGTCCAATCGGCCTCGACGACCTCCACGCGCACTCGGTCTCGCAAGCCCGACTCGGTCCGAGCTTCGACCACTACCACACCCGGCGTCATCGCTGTCACCATTCCCGACTGATCCACGTCAGCAACGGACGGACGATTCGACTCCCACGTGAGGGAACTGTACCCGGCAAGACTGCCGTCATCCTTGAGGAACCGCAGATCCAACTGCCATTCCTCGAATGGAAAGAGCTGCAGCTCAGGGGGCTCGATCTGCAGGATGGTCGCGACACCTTCACCGACGGAGATGGACCCGCCGGTCACGGTCTCTTGCCGCCACCGCGGAGTTCCAGGTTCGTGGTTCCGGGTCCCGTCCCGACGAGATAGAAGATGTCCGACATGACCGGGCTCGACTCGACACGCACGATCGTGGGGTCGCCGCCCGTCCAGCGGAACGAGACATCACTGATGAAGTCGCCGGCAGCATTGTACGCGGTGGGGAGGACCTCCTGGCGCTGCCCCACGACGAGCGTCACCGACGTCGGGACTTGCAGCTCGGCTACCTGCGCCAGCACCGCCGAGGGGGCGAGGAGGCACAGGATGAACGTGGAGAGTTTCACTTGAAAACGCATGAGATCCCAACCACCGTGCAAAGGGCGTAACTCACTATCGTGTCACAACATATGCTGCCAACGTAAGGGACGCTGAGACGGGGTGTCAAGCAAACCTGAGCCCGACCTCGCCCACCGCCTGCCCCCCCGTAGGCAACAGCACCCCCTTGCGGACCGTCCGACACCCGGCGGAAACTAGAAGAAGGACGCTGTCCCAAGGAGGCACCCGTGACCTCATCCCCCGCACACGATCCTTCCGACCGCGGCGGGCCGGATCTGTGGGATTCCATGCCGCTCGTTCCACCGGTCAAGCCACCAACCCCTCCGGCACCCGAGGAGTTCGTCTGGTCCAAACCGGAACGGCTCAAGGACCCCCCTCCGGACGCTGCGCCGGCGACCCCCGCCCGACGCGCCTCGAGGCGACCTCCCAAGCCGCCCACATCGACGAAGGCGGACACAGCCCGACCGGTGAAGAAGGCCGCCAAGGGCCGACCCGTGAAGAAAGCGGCCAAGCGTGTCACGAGGAAACGGAGTTCCCGGCCCTAGACGACGTTCGACCACGAAACAGGGGAAGGGGCGTGCGAGGATGGGGAGAGGCACCACTGGCGGACCGCTTGACCGACGATCGACGGGAGGTCGTGCATGAGTGTACGACAACTCACTCGTCTTCTCCTGTTGGGCATCGGCATGACGGCATGCGAACCGGGGCGGGGGAAGGTCGCATACGTCGGTGCCGCGATCTTCGACGGTACGGGCGCACCGCTCCTCCGTAATGGCACGATCCTCGTGGATGGCAGGCACATCGAAGCCATCGGACCCACGGACGCGGTCACCGTACCCCGAGGCGCCACCACCGTGTCGGTTGCCGGGAAGTGGATCATCCCCGGTTTGATCGATGCGCACGTGCATGCTGAGCGCTGGGCACTCCCCGTGTACCTGCATTACGGCGTCACGAGCATCCGGGACATGGGCACAAATGCCGACTCCGTCTCCGCGCTGCACGCGGCGGTCGCCGCCGGCAGCATCCCCGGCCCGCACATCTTCATGTCCGGCGCGATGATCGACGCTGCGCCGAGCGTGTGGCCCGGCGCGACCGCCGTGAGCGCGCCGGACCAAGCCCGGCGCGCCATCGATCAACTGGCCTTGGCCAACGCATCCCAGGCAAAACTGTATACCCGAATCGACCGGGAGCTCATGGAAGCGGCGATCGATGAGGCCGATGCCCTGCAACTGCCGGTCGCGGCGCATCTTGGCCTCGTGGATGCCGTCACGGCTTCACGTCTGGGGCTCGCGTCCATCGAACACCTCACGGGGATCGTCGAGGCTGCCGACGAGCACCCAGCCCGCTTCTTCGCCGCGCACCGACGGGCGTTCTTCGAGGGATGGAACCTGGTCAGCGGCAGTTGGCATACGCTCGACTCGACGGCTCTCCAGCGCACGGCCGACGTCCTCGCAGACAACGGCACCGTCCTCGTGCCGACCCTCACCCTGCATGAGGCCTGGGCACATCTCAGTGACGCGTCGTTCCGCGACCGACTCGACCTGTCGCTCGTACCGCCTGCCGTGCTCGACGCCTGGAACGTCCCCGACCTCGTGCGGCAAGCTGCGCTCACCGAGAGGGACTTCAGGGCGTTCGGGCGGTCACGCCCGTACCAGAATCGCTTCGTACGCATCTTTCACCGCTCCGGTGGGAGCGTCGCGGTTGGCACCGACTCGCCCTACCAGCTGATACCGCCGGGCACCAGCGTGCACGATGAACTCCAGCATCTGGTCCGACTGGGCTTATCCCCGCAGGACGCGCTGTTGGCCGCTACGGCGCATGCAGCAGGACTCGTCGGGGCGGACTCGATAGGCGTCCTCACCGCAGGAGCCGTTGCCGACTTCCTCGTGCTGGATCAAGACCCGTTGGACGACATCGCGAACACGCGCGCAATTCATGCGGTGGTCGTTCGCGGTGTCTCCCGTCCTCGGGACAGTACCGCACCATGATCTCCCGGCGCTCCGCTGCTCTCATCTTTTGTGTCCTCGCCGGTTTGTCGTGCGCATCCACTGATCGTCTCGACCTGATCGTCGCCAACGGTTGGATCGTGGACGGTACCGGCAACCCGCGCGTCCGGGGTGACATCGGTGTCCGTGGCGACCGGATCGTCGCCGTCGGCGATCTGGCTTCGCACGACGCGCACCGGCGCATCGACGCGACCGGATTGACGGTGACCCCCGGCTTCATCGATATGCTGGGTTGGTCCGATCTGAAGCTGCTGGCCGACAACCGCGCGCTCAGTAAGGTGACCCAGGGGATCACCACCGAGATCACCGGGGAGGGCTCATCCGTTGCCCCCCAAAACGCGGCGACGATCGCCGCCGACGCAGATTACCATGCCTCGATCGGCATCGACGTTCGATGGCGGGACTTCGACGGGTACTTCGCGGCCCTGGAGGCGGCGGGGTCGACCATCAACCTCGCGACCTTCGTGGGAGCGACTCAAGTCCGCAAAGTGGTGCTCGGACGGGAGGATCGTGCGCCGACGGCCGGTGAGCTCGCCACCATGGTAGCGCTCGTTGACACCGCCATGATGCAAGGCGCACTGGGGCTCTCCACATCGCTCGTGTACGCCCCCGCATCCTATGCGAGCACCGAGGAGTTGATCGCCCTCGCCCGTGCCGCGGCACGGCACGGCGGGATCTACGCGACCCACCTCCGCAATGAGGGCCAGGGGTTTGATGGCGCGTTCGACGAGGCCCTGTCGATAGCCACTGCGGCAGACATTCCCGTCGAGATTTGGCACCTGAAGCGTGCCGGTCAGGAAACGTGGGGCGACATGCCTCGGGTGTTGGCCCGCATCGACTCGGCCCGCGCAGCCGGGATCGACGTCACGGCCGACATCTATCCCTACCAAGCCTCCGCGACGGGCTTGTCCGCGAGCATCCCCGCCTGGGCACACGAGGGCGGGACGGACTCGCTGATCGCCAGACTTCAGGACCCTGACGTGCGCCGCAGAATCCGGCGTGAACTGACGGAAGGCGGCCGGGCGGAGAGTTTCTTCAGGGGAGCGGGGGGACCGGCAGGCGTGCTCATCGCCGGGGTGTTGGCCGACTCGCTGCAGTACGTGGACGGCAAGTCGATCGCATCGCTCGCAGCCGCCTGGGCCATGGATCCGCTCGATGCGCTCTTCGCGCTGATCATCAGGGATCGGGCCAACACCGGAGCGATCTACTTCAGCATGCATGAAGACGACGTGCGGGCCGCGGCGGCCTATCCGTGGACGAGCTTCTGCACGGACTACGGTGCAGTCGCGCCGGACGGTCCCCTATCAGAAGAGCGTGTCCATCCGCGAGTCTACGGGAGCTTCCCACGGGTGCTCGGGCGTTATGTGCGGGAGCATCAGCTACTCCGCCTCGAGGAGGCGGTGCGCAAGATGACCTCGCAAGCAGCGCAGCGCGTCGGACTCGCGGACCGCGGCCTCCTGCGAATCGGCATGGCCGCTGACATCGTGATCTTCGATGCCGAGACGATCGGGGACGTCGCCACCTTCGAGGATCCGCACCAACTCTCCCGAGGCGTGCGACATGTGATCGTGAACGGCGCCCTCGTGCTGGAGGACGGCGCGCTCACGAACGCGCGCCCGGGCCGCGTGCTTCGCGGCCCGGGCTGGCGTGCGCCGGAGCAGTAACACTCAACTTCGGGTGGAGGGCACCATGGGCGGGGTAGAAACGCGCGAGGCTCTTGAAGGCATCGGTTCGTTCTTCGCGGATCGGCCCACACGAGCGGCGATCGTGGCACGACGGCTCCTTGGCCATCCCGACCCGGGCGACGGCGAGCTTTCGGAACATCTGATCCGGGAGATCCGCCGGAAGACGCGCATCGACGGCAGTATGGGCGGAGTGCTTGCCGACACGTCGTGGAGCGCCTGGGAGCTGATGGAGCTCGGTTGCCTCACCGACTGCGCAGGCCTCGTGCGCATGGTCGGATACGTCCTCGCGCAGCAGAACAAGCCGGGACATTTCGGCGAAGGCTGCTCACCCGACGCCCATGCGCGGCGGCACTGTCACCACTTTCTCTCCGGTTTCTTCTCTCCGGGGGGACGTGATGAGGAGATCGCTCCACTTCACCTTCTTGCGGTGAGCCTGTTCACCCTTCGGACGGTGCTTCGAGCGGGAGAGGACCGGCGTCAGAGTGTGCGAGATCACGTGACGGCGCTTCTGCAATCCGACTTGGCTGCGCATGCGTGGAGCGCGGAGGGCAAACCGGACCTGTTCTTTCTCATGGCAGGCGCGATTGCGTACGGTGCACCCGAGCATCGTGACGAGCTGCAGCCTGCGCTTCAGGCGTTGGTTGAGCACCAGGACAACGACGGCAGCTGGCCGAACGCCCATTTCTTCCTCTCGCTGGACATGCTGTCGGGCATGACCGGACCCAAAGCCGGACTGGTATTGCAGCGAGCCGTACAACGCCTGCCCACGCTGCAACGTCCCGACGGTGCCTTCGGTGAGGATCCGGACGAAGAGTGGACGCTCATCGCCACACGCGCTCTGCTGGCATCGCGCAGCTGATCGGCCACGGTGCCCCCGGCGCAGCGTCGGCGCCGCGAAGCGATCGACTCGCTACCTTACTTGGTCGGCGACTGCGCTCTCGGACGCAGGACGTACGGCATCAACCTTGGTGGGCCACTCGAACCAGTGAGGAACACGCTGCATGGCGAATGCGCCACGGGATCAACGACCTAGAATCAAGTTGACCAGTCTGTCGCGTGGAGCGGGTTGAGCCTGCAAACTCGGCACGGCCGATTTGGCGCAGGTCCTGCGCCACGTTCCCAACGTTGACGACCCGCGCGTCCTGGTGGCCACGCTTCACCAGGACGATGCTGCCGTGTACCGCATCACCGACGACCGCGCCGTGGTCGCCAGCATCGACTTCTTCACGCCGATCGTCGACGATGCGTACACGTTTGGCGCTATTGCGGCGGCAAACGCCCTGAGCGACATCTACGCGATGGGTGCAACCCCACTGTTTGCGCTCAACATCCTGGCATGGCCGCGCGACAGTCACATGCTGGAGCTGGTTGGCGACGCGGTGCGCGGAGCCGTCGACAAGGCCACGGAGGCCGGGATCTTCGTTCTCGGCGGTCATTCGATCGAGGATCCGGAGCCGAAGATGGGGATGGTCGTGTTCGGCGAGGTGCATCCCGATGCAGTCATGACGAACGCCACAGCGCGGATCGGCGATCGTCTCATCATGACCAAACCGATCGGCACCGGCATCCTCGCCACCGCACTGAAGCGCGGCGCTGCTGACGAGGCCGGCATCGCCGATGCCATCGAGTCGATGCAGGCGCTGAATGCTGGCGGGCTGGTGGCCGTTCGCGAGGTTGGTGATGCCGTCCACGCCGTGACCGACGTCACCGGCTTTGGCCTCGTCGGCCATTTGCATGAAATGCTCGCCGCCAGCGGAGTCAGCGCACGCGTGTCGGCGGCAGCCGTTCCCACCTTTGCGCGGGTTCATGAGTTCATTGCATCGGGCACCGTACCCGGCGGCACTGAGCGCAACCGCACAGCGGCCGCCGCGTATACGACCTGGTCGAGCGGGGTCGACGCGTCGCTTCAGATCCTGCTTTGCGACGCCCAAACCTCCGGCGGGCTCCTCCTGGCGGTGGCGCCCGAAGCAGTCACGGATGTCCCGGCGGGCTCCTCCTGGCGGTGGCGCCCGAAGCAGTCACGGATGTCGCGGAGGCCCTCGTGCGCGCCGGCACATCGGTGGCGGCCGACATCGGTGACATCATCGCTGGCACCGCCGGCACGCTGGTAGTCGAGCCATGACCACGCGACGCTCGCCATCGGCTTTCGTCCTCGTTCACGCCGACGAAAGCTGTCTCGGCAACGGACGGGACGGCGACAACCCCGGTGGGGCTGGCGCCCTGATCGAGACGCGTACCCCCGACGGGCTCGTGCGGCGCGATGTCTATATCTCGTCGCCTGCCACCACCAACAACCGCATGGCGCTGGCCGGCGCCGTCGCCACCTTCGCGCTGCTGTCCCGGAAGGGCAACCGCTTCAAGGTCACCTACGTGTCGGATTCCGAGT
>JBDHJO010000208.1:0-4515 GCA_039586875.1 Gemmatimonadota bacterium
CCTCGTCGCTCGGTCAGCACGATGAACAGATCGCTACCCGGTCGGTAGATGACATTCAGCCGTAGGTTCGCAGAGAACGTGTTGTCGAGGCTGTTGTACTGGACGAGGGCGTTCGTCGTGAGCTTGGTCGAGAATGCGTAGCCGAAGCGGAAGGAGGTCACCCCGAACGTGAGTGCGCCGTTGGGCACGTCGACGTGATTCCACTCGTACGAGAGTTCCATGGAGACCTGCGGGCTCGGCGACAGCGATACCTCCGGCTCGACGAACCACCGGGTGCCGTCATAGAAATCCTCCCACCCGATCCGGAGCTCACCGACCACGGGGCGGTGGCGGCTGGTGTTGAGACGCCCGCGCACGGCCGCCGCGTCGTACCGGCCGCTCGGGATGCGGATCGAATCCGCGAGGAGGAAGTCCTCGTCCAGTTGCGTTTCGCCGACTTCCGCCATGAACCCGAGGTTCTCGCCGGATTCGAACTGGGGATCCATGCCGACACTCACTTCCCAATCCTGCATGCGCCAGTCGGTCGTCGACACGTACTCGCCGTCGACCCGGAAGTCGACGACACGGAGGCCCGCCCACCCGGGCCGTGGGGAGAGTCGAACCTCCGCTAAACTCTGACGGATGTCCGGGCGGGTAATGAACCCGAGGTCGGCGCGGGCATCGGGCCCGACGGTCAGGTGGCGAACCGAAGCGCCGATGAGATCGGTCTCGTAGGTGGTGCTGACGGAATACGTGTTGTCGTCCCCACCGTCGCCGCTGACGAAGCTCCGAGAGGCGAAGCCCTGCACGTTGAAGGTCGGAAGCGGCCAGAACGAGCCGTCGACCGCTGCCACGGTGTTCGACCCGTTCGTGTCGCGCCGATCGGTCAGCATCACGCCCACGAAGCCGTTGTCGCCGACGTCGCGTTTTACGCGCGCGACCGACGAGCTTGCCCAGGGCACGTCCCCCGATTCGGCGGTGATCACATTCATGAACCCCAAGGTCTGCCGGCCCGCGCGCCCCGTGAGTCGGGCGCCGCCGATAATGGGGATCTCCCCCTCCGGGCCGATGCCGATCCGCCGAGAGAAGAAGAGCTGATAGGGCGGGGGGCCGAACCCGCCCTCGAACTGGAGGTCGAAGATCCCCGCGTTCTCGAGGAAGAAGTCGCGCTTCTCCGGGAAGAAGAGCGAGAAGCGGGTGAGGTTGACCTGCTCGTCGTCCACTTCGACCTGGGCGAAGTCCGTATTGAGCGTGAGGTCGAGCACGAGCCCCGGGACGATCTCCGACTTCACGTCCAGGCCCCCGTCGAACTCGCCGGTGACCGGTATCTGCCCCGTGCTGTCACGCTCCTGACTCGTGCCACCGAGAATGAATGGCTTGGCCTCGATGTTGATGCCGTAGCGCGGCAGGTTCTCCATCCCGGTGAGGTGGCCCGCGCGGCTCACACGCTGAAATCCTTCGTTGTCCCGCGACCACGATTGCCACAGCGCCATCTCGTTCTTGCGCCGGATGGTGCGGTACACGTTGAAGCCCCATTGCGTACCGTTCTCGCCGGTCGGGTAGCGCAGGGTGCGGAGTGGGATCGCGAACTCGGCCGACCAGCCTTCGGCATGCCGCGTGGCGGCAACCTCCCACACGGCGCGCCAATCGATGTTGATCTCGCTGCCTTCGTCGGTGATATACGCGTCGAATTCCGCGCCGTTGGGGTTGGTGGCGAACACGAAGGCATTCCGGCTGTCGTCGAACGTGTCGAAGAGAATGGCGACGGCGTCATCGCCGGCGAACGCCAGCTCGCCACGCTCGTCCTCCATGACGCGGTCGCGGGCCAGGATCCGGCTCACGACGCGGTCCGGCTCCCGGTCGAACGCACGCACGGCAACGTAGACGTGTCCGGCGTCGACCGCGATCCTGACCTCCGTGCGCTCCGTTGCCGGCGCACCTTCGCTTGGCTCTTGCTGCCTGAGGTCGGCGATCACCTCCGCCTGCTGCCAGAACGCTTCCGTGATCCGACCGTCCACGTGAACCGTCTCGGCCTGATCCGGGGTCAGACGAAGAGCACGGACCACATCCGTCACGGGAGTCTGGGCCGCCAGGCGGCCGGTCACGGCGACGCCAAGGAACAGTATCAGTCGCAGGGAACGGGGTGCCAAGACACCTCCATGCGCAGAGAGGAGCATACTGCTATATGGCGAACGCAGCAGTCGTCTTTCAAGGGTATACGCGTACCGCCACCGATGTGTTGAGCACGGGTGCGGCCGATCGCTTGCGGGAATCGAAGGGGGCCGAGCCGCTCCATCGCTTGGTGGGCGGCGTGCGGCCTGCCTTGGCCAACCGTGTAGTTTAGTGGGCACGGCACCGTCGGTCGGGCAGGTTGGGCTTGGCTGAGGATGCCAGGAACGCCATTCCGCTCACGGGAGGATCGCCATGAAGGCCGCACGCAGCGCGAGGGTCGGTTGGGTCGCGACGCTCGCTATCGTTCTCGCCGCTCCGTCAGCGAGGGCGCAGAACGCCGCTACCGACTACCGTGACGTCGTCCTCGACCATTTTCGGGGATCCAGTGCCAAGATGACGGCACTCTCCGCCGCCATGCCGGAGCATCTCTACACGTGGAGTCCGGGTGAGGGCGTCATGACCGTCGCTCGGGTGTACATGCACATCGCCAGATACAACTACCTGTATCTCGACGGCTCGCTCGGGATTCCGGCGCCGGACGGGGTGGACTGGCGGAACTTCGAGTCGGTGACCGACAAGGCCACGATTCTCGACGCCCTCGGTGCCTCGATCGAGCACGTGGAGCGCCATGTCCGGGCGATGCGTCCCGAGGACCTCACGCAGATGACGACCCTCTATGGCCGTGAGGTCCCCGGATGGGAGGTCCTCTTCCAGTTGCTGTCGCACATGAACGAGCACGTCGGGCAGGCGATCGCGTACGCGCGGGTCAATGGCGTCGTGCCACCGTGGTCGCGGTGAGAGGAGTTCAAGACGCCACATGTCGGAGCGCCATCGCCGCTGTGCCCGTTTGGCCTCGGACGCTGGCACTGGTGCTCGCCGTTGCGGTCGCGGTGCCGGCGAACGCGATGGCGCAGGACAGCACGGTGTACGTACCGGAGTGCGAGGGGGCGGAAACGACGGCGGGTATTCGTCGCTGCCTCAACGAGGCGCGCCAGCGCGTGAGTCGCGAGATCGCGCTCGTATTCGAGGAAGCGCGCGCGCGCGCCAACCAACCGGCGATGCTCGACTCCGCGCAGCAGGTGTGGGAGGAGTTCCGGCAGGTGCAGTGTGTGGCCGAATCCGACCAGTTCGATGGCGGGTCACTCCAACCGGTCGTGTTCCTGAGCTGCTGGCACGAGGTCACGCGCCTTCGGATGCGGTATCTCGAACGGTTGTTTCAGGAGCCGTAGGGCGACAGGAGCGGGCGGGGCATCAATCCAATCGACACCGTCCGACGCTGGTCCGCCCCGACCCGTGCGGGCGGCGGTGCGGCTCCGCGAAGGTGTCGACGATCTCAAACCCCGTGACCGCCATCAGCCGTGCCGAGCCGACGTTCTCCTCATGCCGGTCGGCGTACACGACGGCGATCCCCCGAACCCGCAGCCGTTCCTTGACCAGCTCCATGAGTGCCGTGCCAATGCCGCTGCCTGCGTATTGGCGGTCCACGACGCCCTCGACGACGTAGGCGTGGTCGGTGTCGCGCGTCACCTCGGGTTCGTACTGCGGGAAGATCCGTCCGACGCGATAGGAGATGAACCCGACCAAGGTAGCGCCGGCCCACGCGGTCACGGCCCACTCGTCGCCGGCGTGGATGCGGTCGAGGTGCGCGTTCACGCCGTCCTCTGGCAGGTGGTTCCAGGGATTGGGGCCGTGCTCGAAGATGAGGGTTCGCAAGGCCGAGACATCCGTTGGCTCGGCGTCGCGATACCGAATGCTCGCGGGTGGGTTCATGTGGGTGACCTCTGCTTCATGCCGGTGCGTGTCGATCGAGGCGCTCTTGGAGAGACGGTAGCGGTTTCTCTGTTTGAAATCCATCTGCGTGCCGTGCGGCACGCCCGGGGAGTATACCTTGACCACCGACCGACCTCGGAGCTACCCTGCGCATGAGGAGGCCACCATGCGCTGCCCCATCCTACAACCCATCACTGAGCACTGCCGGGTGATCAGCTACGTCAACCGGTTCAGCGGCCTGTAAGCACTCTCGCACCACCCGACACGCGCACACGCATCGCCCCCGCTGCCGAACGATCGGCACGCGGGGCCCGCGTCATGCTGGTGAGGAGAGTGCACAATGAACATCGTCGTCCTGGGAGCCGGATTGGTCGGGCGGCCCATGGCCTTGGACTTGGCACGGGATCCGGACCTGAGCGTCGCGGTCGTCGACAACCGCCCAGAGGCGCTCGCGACGCTTGCAGCCACCGACGAGCGGATCGAGACCGTGCGCGCCGATCTCTCGTCCGCACGAACCGTCTCAGGGCTCGCGACGGAGTACGATCTCGTGCTGAGTGCCGTGCCGGGCCACATGGGATTCCGCACGCTCGAGGC
>JBDHJO010000040.1:0-22104 GCA_039586875.1 Gemmatimonadota bacterium
CACGAGCAGGCCGACGGCACGAGGCTGGACCCGACTGAGAGCGGGCGATTCACCGCCGAGCTCGCGCGACGGACGAGGAGCAAGTGGGGGTACAGCGGCGTCCTGGCGTGGGCGGGACCGGAGTACGACCCGGGCGTGGGGTTCACCCAGCGGACCGACTTCACGCTGCTGGACGGATCGCTGTCCTACACGTGGCTGCCCGGGCAGGCGTCGCCGCTCATCTGGCACACGCTCGGACTCACGGGGTTTGCCTTTCTCCGGAACCCCGATCGGTCAGTCGAGTCGGCGGCGCTGGGCCCGGAGTGGGAGTTCAGCGCCAAGTCGGGCGCGGGTGGTGAGGCGTGGGTCAAGGTGCTGTACGAGGATCTGTTGGTGCCGTTCGAGCTCGCCGACAACGCGATCGTGCCGGCGGGGAGCTACGCCTTCGTGCGGGCGAGCCTCGGATATCACGTGTCGCATACGCGGCTCTTCCAGGTGCGACCACGCGTCGAGGTCGGCACCTTCTACGACGGGTGGCAGGCGACCGGCGAGGTCTCGCCGATCTGGTACGTGTCGCCCCACCTGGAGCTCTCCGGGTTCTACCGGTTCGATCGGATACGCTTTCCCGATCGCGATCAGGGCTTCGATGCGCACCTGGCTCGGCTCCGCATCGGGACCGCGCTCAACACCCGTCTGTCGACGAACGCGTTCATCCAATTCAACAGTGCCGACAATGCCGTGTCGGCGAACGTGCGGTTCCGCTACAATTTCCGTGAAGGACGCGATCTGTGGATCGTCTACAATGAAGGCGTGAACACCGACCGGCAGCGGACCGTCCCGTCACTGCCCTTGAGCGATGCGCGCACCGTTCTCGTGAAGTACACGCACACGTTTCAATTGTAAGAGCGTGCGTCAGGCCGGTTGGAGCTGCGTCAGCGCCGCTTCGACTCTCGCCGTGTAGTTGTCGATCTGCTCGGTGTGCTCGAAACCGACGATCACCATGTCGACAGAACCGAGTCCGAGCACGAACCGCAGGGCGTTGTCGATGCGCGCGCTGTCGTCCGGATACTCGCCGCCTCCAACGAGCTTCATCCCGATGACGCCCCTGCCCGAGTCGTGGAGTCGATGAATCAGCTCGATCACTTCGGCGGGCTCGGGCTTGTCCATGGCGATCCCGTACGGGTTGATCCTGGCGTGCAGCACATCCACCCACGGACTCTCGACTGCGGCCCGCATCGCCTCCCACGTATGCACGGACACGCCGTGCGCCTTGATGATGCCGCGTGACTTGAGGTCGTCCAGAATATCCATCTGTCGCGCTTCGATTGCCGGCCAGTCGGCGGCCACCATGCAGTGGAGCTGCACGAGGTCGAGATAGTCCGTGTTCAGCTCGCGCCGGAACCGATCGACCACCACGTCGGCATCGGGTCGTTCCGGTTCCGGGATGCCACCCCGTCGTGTCCAGATCTTGGAGCACAG
The DNA here is from genome assembly GCA_039586875.1 of Gemmatimonadota bacterium. Taxonomy (GTDB): domain Bacteria; phylum Gemmatimonadota; class Gemmatimonadetes; order Gemmatimonadales; family GWC2-71-9; genus JAOTVV01. The sequence continues at coordinate 1,459 of JBDHJO010000040.1, forward strand.
GGTGATCTCCTCGCGGGGGATCGTCTGCAGCGCCTCCGCCATCAGGCCGTGCGTGCCGTACGAGTCGGCGTTGTCGAAGAACCGGATGCCGACCTCGTAGGCGTGCTGCACCACGTGCAGGGCCTTGGCGCGGTCCTGCCGCGTGAGTGCCGAGGAGCGGTTGCCGCCGTGGAATCCCATGCCGATTCCGAGAAGACTCGTCTCGAGTCCCGAGGTACCGAGCGGAACCCGTTGAAAGGGACTGGTGGGAATGCCACCCGTGCTTGCGGCCAGCGGGTTGCCGAACATGAGGTAGCCCGTGCCGAGCGACAGGGCGGTGACGAACTCGCGACGGCTGTAGGCATGCATGGCGGTACCTCCCTCATCGGAATATTCCTCTCGGCCACCGATCTGCAACCCAATGACCAGCCACCCGTTGCACGTTGGACGTAACGCGATTGCGTGCGGGCACCTTGCACCTTGCACCTTGCCCCCTGCCCCCTGCACCCTCAGGTCCCTCCTAGCCACCTACCGTCCCGGGCTCTATCGTATGGGCATCGCGTCCTCCAGGAGTGCCTCATGACTTCGCGTCGTCGTTTCGTGCGTGACACGGGCCTTGCGGTTGGAGCGGTCATGGTGCCGGGTGTCGTGCGGGCTCGCACAGCACGGATTGCGCCGAGCGATCAGGTCCGTGTCGGGGTGATCGGGTGTAACGGGATGGGCTTCAGCAATCTGCGCTCGATCCTCAAGATTCCGGAGGTCTCGTGTGCCGCGCTCTGCGACGTCGACGCGTCGGTGCTCGATCGACGCGCCGGCGAGGTCGAGGAGATGACCGGTGCACGTCCCGACCTTCACGGCGATTTTCGCCGCGTGCTCGACGATCGCGACATCGACGCCGTCATCATCGGCACGCCGGATCACTGGCACTGTCTCATGATGGTCATGGCCTGCGAGGCGGGCAAAGACGTGTACGTCGAGAAGCCGCTCGCCAACTCGATCGGTGAGTGCGGTCGGATGGTTGCCGCGGCGGACCGGTACGGCCGAGTGGTGCAGGCGGGGCAGTGGCAGCGGAGCGGATCGCATTGGAGTGATGCGGCCGCGTACGTGCGGTCCGGGGCCATCGGCCGCATCCGACTCGTGAAGGCGTGGGCCTACCAGGGCTGGATGAAGGCGATCCCCGTCAAGCCGGACGAGCCGGCTCCGGAGGGCGTGGACTACGACATGTGGCTCGGCCCGGCGCCCGACCGTCCGTTCAACCCGAATCGGTTCCACTTCAACTTCCGCTGGTTCTGGGATTACGCCGGCGGGCTCATGACCGATTGGGGCGTGCACATGATCGACATGGTGCACTACACGATGGGTGATGCGGGTCCGAAACGCGTGGCCGCGAGCGGCGGGAAGTTCGCCTACCCCGACGATGCGTCCGAGACACCGGACACGCTCCAGGCCGTTTTCGAGTTCGACGACTACTCGATGCTGTGGGAGCATGCGACCGGCATCGATCTGGGTCCCTACCAACGCGACCATGGCGTGGCGTTCATCGGCAACAACGGCACCGTCGTGGCGGATCGGGGATCCTGGGAAGTGATTCCCGAAACCGAGAATGTCGAAGGAACGGACTCCTATCTCATGACGCCGATGCCGGTGCAACACCGCCGTGACGACGGCGGACTCGATGCGCACATGGTCAATTGGGTCGAGTGCATCAAGAGCCGCGAGCAACCCACGTGCAACGCTGCCGTTGCCGCGCGTGCGGCCATCACCGCCCACCTCGGCAACAACGCCTTCAAGACGGGCCGACGACTTACGTGGGACGATGCCGCGCAGAGCTTCCCGAACGATGGAGAGGCGAATGCGCTGCTTTGGCCGACATATCGCACCCCGTGGGAGCTACCGTCCTGATGATCCGGAACACGATGCTGTTCGCGATGATCGTGGCGACCGGGTGTGTGGTCGCGGACGGGATCTCGGCGCAGGAAATGCAGCCGGAGGAAACCGAGGTCTGGGAGCCGGTGCCGCCGGTCGTCACGCCCGGGCGTGACGGTGCCCCGCCGTCGGATGCCACTGTGCTCTTCGACGGCACCGATCTCTCACAGTGGGAGACCATGGATGGTGCCGACGCCGGGTGGCATGTCGAAGATGGCGTCATGACCGTCGTCCCCGGCACCGGCGACATCCGCACCCGCGAGGGGTTCGGCGACATCCAACTCCACGTGGAGTGGCGGACGCCGGCGGTGGTGGAAAGTGAGGATCAGGGACGCGGGAACAGCGGCGTGTACCTGATGGAACGCTACGAGATCCAGGTCCTGGATTCGTACAACAACATCACGTACCCCAACGGCCAAGCCGGTGCCATCTACAAGCAGTACATCCCTGAGGTGAACGTGTCACGGCCGCCCGGCGAGTGGCAGAGCTACGACGTGATCTTCACGGCGCCGCGCTTCGGTGAGGACAGTACGGTGGTCACGCCCGCATATATGACCGTGTTCCACAACGGTGTACTGATCCACAACCATGTGGAGATCCAGGGGCTCACGCTGTACATCGGGCTGCCGTACTACGAAGTGCACGGCGAGCGGGAGCCCCTGATGCTGCAGGACCACGGCAACCTGGTCAGATATCGCAACATCTGGGTTCGACCGATTCAGAAGCCGTAGGGCGGGCGCGAACCCTACTGGTCGAAAGCCTCGTCGAACACGCGGTCGGATTTCTCGAAGTCGACCCGTCGCACGAAGTCGCAGGCCTCCTTGGCGCCGTGCTCGCGGTCCATGGCAGCGTCCTCCCACTCCACCGACAGCGGACCGCCGTATCCGAGGGCGTTGAGCGCGCGGACCACGGCGTCGAAGTCGATGCCACCGCGCCCGAGGCTGCGGAAATCCCAGCCGCGCCGCGGATCGCCGAAGTTCAAATGCGAGGCGAGGATACCGCTCTCTCCATCGAGCGTGATCGCGGCATCCTTCATGTGCACGTGGTAGATCCGGTCGGCGAAGGTGCGCAAGAACAACACGGGACTGACCATCTGCCAGTGCAGGTGGCTCGGGTCGAAGTTGAACCCGAACGTCTTCCGGTGGTCGACGGCCGCCAATGCCCGTCGCGCGGTGTGGATATCGAACGCGATCTCCGTCGGGTGGACCTCCAGCGCGAACCTGATGCCGCAGCGATCGAACTCGTCGAGGATCGGGTTCCAGAGGCGTGCGAAGTGCGCGAAGCCGTCGGCGATCATCTCCTCGCTCACCGGCGGGAAGCTGTAGAGCATGTGCCAGATCGACGAGCCGGTGAACCCGTTGACGACGTCCACACCGATGTTCTGTGCGGCCTGAGCTGTCCGCTTCATCGTCTCGATGGCCCACTGCCGTTTCCTCTCGGCATCGCCGTGGCAGTCGTCGGGCGCGAACATGTCGGACCGCGCGTCGTCGTTCGGGTCGCACACGAGCTGGCCGGCCAGATGGTTGCTGATCGCCCAGCACTCGAGGCCGTGATCGGCGAGCATCTCCTTGCGGCTCTTGGCGTAGGCGACGTCCGATGCGGCTCTGTCCACCTCGACGTGATCGCCCCAGCAGGCGAGCTCGAGCCCGTCGTAGCCCCATGCCGCTGCCTTCTTGCACACGTCCTCGAGCGGAAGATCCGCCCACTGTCCCGTAAAGAGCGTGACTGGTCTGGCCATGATGTCTCCTTACATCCTCACCCACTTGGCACCGCGCGCCGAGGACTTCACGACCGCCTCGATGAACCGCATGCCACGGATGCCGTCCTGTACACCGGGGAAGTCGAGCACGAGCGGGTCGGCCTTGCGACGTTCGATGCGTGCCCGCACGGCGTCGGCGAAGTTGCAGTAGTGATTGGCGAAGGCCTCGAGGAACGCTTCCGGATGCCCTGACGGCAACCGGGTTGCCCGCCCGGCCGCCGGGCTCTTCTCGGCCACGTAGGCGTTGCCGCGCTTCCAGACTTCCTGTGGCGCGTCGATGCGATTCACGTGGAGGTAGTTCGGGTGTTCCTGGTGCCACTCGACGCTTGCGTTCTCGCCGTACACCCAGATGGCGAGGTTGTTTTCCTCGCCGATCGAGACCTGGCTGGCGTGCAGCATGCCTTTCGCGCCCCGGTTGAAGCGCAGCAGACAGTTGCCGTCATCGTCGAGCCGACGGCCCTTCACGAACGAGGTCAGGTCGGCACAGAGCTCCTGCACCTTGAGGCCGGAAACGTACTCCGCCAGATGGCACGCGTGCGTGCCGATGTCGCCCATGCAGCCCGCAGCACCGCTCTGCTTCGGATCGGTGCGCCACGATGCCTGTTGCTGACCGGTACGTTCGATGGGTCGGATCAGCCAGGCTTGCGGGTATTGGACCACGATCTTCAGGATCTTGCCGAGGTCCCCTTGGGCGACCATGTCGCGCGCGAGTTTGACCATCGGGTAGCCGGCGTACGTGTGCATGAGTCCGAATACCTTGCGCTGCTTGCCGACGACCTTCTCCAGCGCGCGCGCCTCCTTGACGTCCATCGTCATCGGCTTTTCGCACATGACGTGGAAACCGGCTTCGAGGCTCGCCTTCGCCATCGGGAAGTGCAGGTTGTTCGGTACGGTGATGGAAACGAAATCGATCCGCTCGTCGTCGGGCAGCTTCAGCTCCCGCTCGATCATCGTCTCGAAGTCGGCATAGGCGCGCTTGGGATCGATGCCCTGTTCGCGCCCCATGGCCTTGCTCTTCCGCGGATTGATGTCGAAGGCGCCGGCGACGAGCTCGATCCCGCCGTCCATCCGTGCGGCTTTCCGGTGGACCTCCCCGATAAAGGCGCCCGGCCCGCCGCCGATCATGCCCATGCGTAGTTTCCTACTCATCGTTCGTCACCTTTCCGTCAGTGCGATACCCGGTAGCGCTGCCGACTCGACGGTCGCGCGCCGCGTCCGATTCCCGCTCGCCGAGTCACGGAGCTCTCAGGCTGTTCCGGGAACGGGGACGGTCGCGCGCACGAGGTCCGACGGTCCGAACTCCATCCGCTCGGGGCCCAGCGCCAGGGACGACTCCATCATCTCATCCCATGAGACTTCCTGACCTGTGTAACAGGAGATGCGACCCATGATCGCCGTGAGGGTCGCGACCGCCGTCCGAGCGGCCTCGTTGACGGGCTGATTCGTGCGAATGGCCGTCACGAGATCGACATGCTCCTGAACGTAGGGCCGTGGGCGGATCTCCTCGCCATTCTCGTCGAGCTCATACGGGTAGCGCCACCGTGTCGCGCCGTCCGCATGCCACACCTCGTCCCGGCAGTTGGTGTACCCCTCGGTGCCCCGCACGAGCTCTGAGACGTTGTCCGTGCAACCGGCGATCTGCCGGCACATGCTGTGCACGTGCACGTCGTTCGGATAGGTGAAATCGATGCTGAAGAAGTCGTACTGGTCGCCGCTCGGCCGGCGCCACCGGCCGCCGAAGCCCAACGCCTTCTCCGGATGCGCGTCGCCGAGGAACCAGTTGACGACGTCGAGGTTGTGGACGTGCTGCTCGACGATGTGATCGCCGGAGAGCCAGGTCCAGTTCACCCAATCGCGCACCATGTATTCCAGGTCGGTCCATCCCCGCTGGCGGTCCCGCCACCACGGCACACGGCCGTTCCAATAGCAGTTGGCAGCCACGACGTCGCCGATCGCACCGGCATTCACCTGCCGGAACGTCTCGAGGTAGTTGGCTTGATGGCGGCGCTGCGTGCCCGTGACGACGCACAACCGGAGCCCGTCCGCGGTCCGGGCGGATGCCATCACGGATCGAGCGCCCACCGGATCGACCGCGACCGGCTTTTCCATGAAGACGTGCTTCCGCGCATCCACGCAGGCCTCGAAGTGCTGCGGCCGAAAGTAGGGAGGCGTAGCGAGCATGACGATGTCGACGTCCGTGTCGATCAGCTGCTGGAACGCATCGAACCCGACGAAGCACCGCTCATCGGCGATCTCGACCCCTCGGTCTTCCCGCAAGCTGGTGCGGCACTCGTCGAGTCGGTCTTGGAAGAGGTCAGCCAGTGCGGTGATCTGTAGATTGGGGCCTGCGTCCAGGAAATCGTTCGCCGCCCCGGTGCCGCGGCCGCCGCAGCCGATCAGACCGGCCGTCAACACCCGCCCGTCCGGTGCCTGCTCCATCAACGGCGGCCACGGGTAGTCCGCGTACAATTCGCGCTCACCGCCACACCCGGTCACCAACGCCCCGACCGCGCCTGCGGCGCCGATCATGCCCAAGGTCTCGATGAACTCCCGCCGGCTCCGTCCCTCCGCGGTTTCACTCATCACGCCCTCCCTTCCATCAGTGCTCGTCGCTTCGCGGCGCCGCCGAGCGCACCACGCGCAACCCGATATCGGTGCAGTCAGAATACCACCAGCGACTCTTCGGAATCTGTGGGTCCGTGAGGAAACATGCGCGCCCGTGCGTGTGATCGCGAGCGGCGAGGCGCACCTCGGCCGGGTCGCTCCGGAACGACCCTCCACGCACCACGTGTTCGTCCCCAGCTGCCGGACCCCGGGGGTTCGCGATGATGGAATCGCCCACGCGCTGCCGATAGGTGTCCGCAGCGTACCAGTCTGCCGTGAACTCCCGCACGTTGCCGAGCATATGGCGGAGCCCGAACGGATTGGGAGCCACGGCCGACGGCGGCTGCGTGCGCCCCTCACTGTTGCCACGGTGCACGACGAAGCTGTCGAGGACCGCCGTGTTCCGCCCGAGCAGCCGATTCCACCATCGTCGCCCGGTGAACTGCGTCGGGGTTCCCTCGAAGAAGTACGGCCCGCTCCGGCCCCCTCTGGCGGCATATTCCCACTCGGCCTCCGTCGGCAGTCGATAGTGCTTGCCCGTCACCTCCGAGAGCCAGCGACAGTACTGCTCCGCTGCGTGATGCGTCATCGTGATGGCCGGGCGGTCACCCTTACCCCAGCCTTGATCGGGCGGCACGTAGGGCGGTGTGGCACCCGTGATTGCATCGACGCCCTCGTCTGCCATGAGCCTCGTGTCGCTGCGCCCTTCTGATCGTGTTGCCCGGTACCACGCTTCGAACTCGTCCCACGTCACTTCGATGCGTCCCATCCAGAACGAGTCCACCGTCACCTCATGCGCGGGCCCCTCATCCTCGCGGCGGTAGGGCTCCGCTTCGTCACTCCCCATGCTGAACGCCCCGCCCGGGACGGCGACCATCTCGAACGACACGCTCGTGCCCGGGATGTACTCGGTGTAGTCGACGAAGCCCTCCACCACTGCCGGACGCTCGAACACCTCGGCGGGCTCCGCTGCGGCGAGTCCAAAGTCGATCTCTTCCGCATCGGGATCGAAGTGACCGACGTGCAGATGGCACTTGATGCAGCGGATCTCCTCCGCGTGGTTCTCGTAATGGAGGTGCGCCTCTTCACCCTTGTCGGTCAGTTCGATGGGATAGAGGTTCGGGTGGCAGTCGATGCACGACTCGCGGAAGACGAACGTGCTCGCATGCTCGAGCCGGGACCGTTCCTCCCAAAAGAGGCTGTCCTGCTCGCCGAAGACGGTGCCGAGCACATCGCGCACGCCGAGGCGGGTCTTGTGCACCGCGTACTCGACGCCACCCGGCGGCAGATGGCACTCAACGCAGTGGACGACCGTTCCGCTCTCGGTTGCGTAGTGGGTGGATCGGATCCACGACGTCGTTGCCTGCGGGTGGACGTGGCAGGTCTCGCAGAAGCTGTCCGTGGACGTGACGTCGTTGGCGGTGCGGATGCCCGCGAAGAGGACCATGCCGCTCACGAGTCCCCATACGTAGGGCCGTCGGAGGAGCCGACCAGCACCCGCAGCAGTCTTTCGGATTCGGTTCACGCGCGGACTCGGCGTGCGCCTACAGGAAGTGCTCGGGGCGCCCCGCTCGAGTGCCAGCTCGATCGGTTGACGCCGATCCATCTCGGAACGCTGCCCGCGGTTGAGACCAGGAGCACTTCGGATCCACCCATGCGGATGCCCTTCCCGTGGAGGCCGTCGGTGCAGGCACCCGCACCCCGCCGACCCATCCAACTGTCATGTCGCGACTCGAGACTCGGACCCCGCCGCAATCGGTACATCGATCCCGACCGGCGTCCTCGTCGTTCGCTAGTTCTACTGCGAGATCCGGAACCCGGCAAGGTAGGCGCTTGCTCGGATGGGACTCGGCAGTTAAGACAGGTGGAAACCGTGCCGGAGAGGTCGCATGGCGTATCAGTTGAACGATCTCGGATACCAGCAGGCGGCGTGCAATCCCGACGTCATGCTGGAGAACCTGCGACAGGACCTGGAACTCAAGATCTCGGTCGGGATCTGGTACTTCACGCCCGGCGGTGGGCGGTTTCACGATCGCTTCGTACCGGCCGCGTCCATCGAGGAACGGCTCGAGATGGCAGCCGCGATGGCCCGATTCGGCGTCACGGGGATCGAGGCGCACTTTCCCGATGAGGTGAACGAGTCGAACATCCATCTCTATAGGCAACTCGAGGAGCAGGCGGGGATCCGCCTCGTCGCGATTCCGTTCTCCCATTTCTTCGACAAACGATTCGAGTTCGGCTCGCTGTCGAGCACGGATGCGGCAACGCGGGAGCGGGCAATCGAGGTCGCCGTCGGTGGGCTCCGGATGGTGCGGGACGTCGGCGCGAAGGTGGCGATCTCCTGGCCCGGGATGGACGGGTACCGGTACCTGCACGGCAAGCCCTTCATGCACATGTGGGACCTGTTCGAAAGCGCGATGGCGGAAGCGATGGACGAGGTGCCCGGCGTGCGCGTGGCCATCGAGCCGAAACCATACGAGCCGGCCGCCAATAACATCTACCGCACCACGGCGGAAGGCATCCTGGCGGCCCAGCGCATTGAGGCGCGGCTCCGCAATCCGGACAACTGCCGCATCCTCGACGCCGGCGGCACCCTCGTGGGTCTCAACCCCGAAGTCGGGCATGTCAAGATGGGGTTCGAAATGCTGCCGGCTGCGTTCTCCCTCGTCGCGATGGAGCGCCGGCTCGCCCACACGCACTGGAATAGTCAGCCCGATGGCAACTACGATCAGGACAACAATGTCGGTGTGGTGAACGCCCCCGAGACGGAGGCGCTGCTCTACGCGCTGTGGGCGATCGGCTACAAGGAGTACTTCGGCATCGACATCAACCCCGAGAACATGCCGGTCGAGCGCGCGGTCGAGCTCAACGTCAAGGCGCTGCAGAAGATGAAGGAGCGGGTACGCCGCCTACCGCACGAACGCATCCTGGCGTGCCATCTCGATCCGGCGGCCCATCGCGGGGAGTTGGAAGAGATCCTCATCGAGAGCTGGTAGGGTCATCCCCATGGACGGACTCTTCGCAGGCCTGGATGTCTCGACGCAGTCCTGCAAGCTCGTGGTGATCGATGTGGGCGAGCAGGCGACCGTGCACGTCGATGTGGTCGCGTATGACGACGGCCTCCCGCACTACGGCACGCGCGATGGTGCGGTGCAGGGGTTGGGTGTAGGGGCGTCGGAATCGGATCCCGGGATGTGGGTCGAAGCCGTCGAGCTCCTCCTCCATCGACTCGCCGCCGCATCCGACGTGGACCAGATGCGGGTCCGCGCCCTGTCGGTCTCGGGGCAGCAGCACGGGCTCGTCGCGCTGGATCGGGACGGTCATCTTGCCCGGCCACGTGCGAAGCTCTGGAACGACTTCACGACCGCTGAGGAATGTGCGATCCTGACCGACCGCGTGGGCGGAGTGGAGCGGATGATCGCCGAGGTCGGCAACACGCAGCGGACCGGCTACACCGCGCCGAAGATCCTCCACATGCGGCGGCACGAGCCTGAGCACTATGCGCGTGCGACGACCCTCTTCCTCGTGCACAACTACATCAACTGGTTCTTGACCGGTGGGCGTGACGGCGGCGTCGCGGTGATGGAACCGGGAGACACGTCGGGCACGGCGCTGTGGAATCCCCTCACCCGGGCGTGGTCGCAACAGGTGCTCGATGCGATCGCACCCGATCTCGCCGGCAAGTTGCCGCCGGTCCAACCGTCCGACCGGTCGATTGGCGTGATCGCGCCGCGGCTTGCGGAGACGTACGGCCTTTCCCCGGAATGCATGATCGACGCGGGCAGCGGCGACAACATGTACGGTGCCATCGGCACAGGCAACGTGCTCCCGGGCATCGTCACGATCAGTCTTGGGACGAGCGGCACGGCATACACCTTCCTGGAGGAACCGTACGTGGATCCGGAGGGAGAGATTGCGGCGTTCTGCGACAGCACCGGCCACCACCTGCCGCTGCTCTGCGTCTCGAACATGGCAAACGGATACCACGACGTGCTCGAGCGATTCGGGATGGGACACGAGGAGTTCGATGCGGCCATTGCTGCCACAGAGCCGGGCAACGACGGCCGCGTGCTCGTGCCGTGGTACACGGGTGAGCGCACGCCCGACCTTCCCGAGGCGACGCCGATCTACTTTGGGTTTGGGGTCGGCGATTTCACGCGCGAACACCTGAGTCGCGCCGTGCTCGAGGGGCACGTCTTGAACCTGTGGGCCGGCTTCCGTCGGCTGCCAGTTCAGCCGGACGTCATCCACCTTACGGGCGGCCTGTCACGGTCGTCATCGTGGTGCCAGATGATCGCCGACATCTTCGAAGCCCAGACGGTACCGGTCGAGGGTGAAGGGGCGGCGCTGGGTGCAGCGATTCACGCCGCGTGGGTATGGGCGAAGGAACACGGGCACCACGCCCCGCTCGCCGAGGTGGCGGCTCCGTTCGTGGTACTGAATCCCGCCCGGAGCGCGGTGCCGATCCGTCGGAACGTCGATACCTACCGGCTCCAGAAGCGACTGTTCAGGGCTGTGACCGACCGCGCGCGCGGCCTCGCGACGGAGGACGATCCGTTCGCGCTTCGTGCCGCCCTCAGTCGGTCTGCGGACGACGTGCCGCTCGGTTAGAAGTCGTCGGCCCAGCGGTACGCGTTGATCACGGCCCGCTCGCCCTCGCGCCCGGGCATCGCATTGCCGTGTTCCATGCCGAGCACGCCGGTATACCCCTTGGCATGGATGTGCCCGAACACCACCTGGTAGTTGATCTCACCCGTTCCGGGCTCGTCCCGCCCAGGATTGTCGCCGATCTGGAAGTAGGCAATCTCCTCCCACGCGCGATCGATGTTCGGGATCAGGTTCCCTTCGGTGATCTGTTGATGATAGAGATCGTCGAGGATCTTGCAGGCCGGGCTGTCGACCGCACGACAGATCTCGTACGCCTGGGAGACCTTAGTGAGGAAGAGGCCCGGGTGGTTCCTCGGGTTGAGGGGCTCGAGGACCATCACGAGCCCGTGCGGTTCGAGGATGTCCGCGGCGCGCCGCAGCGTCTCCACCAGATTTGTGGTTTGGTATCCCATGTCCGACCGGAGGTCGAGGTATCCGGGCACGACGGTCATCCACGTGGCATTGACCCGCTTGGCGACCTCGACCGACTCACGGATCTCGCGCAGGAACTCGTCCCGCGCATCGTCCGCCCCGGTCGTGAGGCTCGGCTCGTTCCAGTGAATGGTGTGCGCGACGAACACACCCATCTGCATGTCGTGCCGTGCCAGCGTGGCCCCGATCTGTTCCTGCACCGCGACTGGGCGGTCCTTCATGCCGTTGTCTTCAAACGCCGTGAATCCTTCGTCGGCCATGAATTCCAGCTGGTCGATGAGATCCTCGCCGGCATGGTGACGGAACATGCCGAAGTGCGGTGCGTACCGAAGCCGGAACGGCGTGCCCTGTGCAGACCGCGTGGCCGCGGCGGCTCGCGGGGTGTGTAGCACGGTACCACCCGCGCCCAACGCGACCATCGCCGCACCGGCTCTGGAGACGAATGCGCGTCGTTTCATGGGGTTCCCCGGCTGCTGGTTCGGCATCTCCCCCTCCGCGTTGTACTCACTGCCGTGATTGTATGGCGTCATGGATTGGCTGTCGACGTCTCGCACCGCGCAGCATCCAGCGAACGGGCTGTCGCTCAGCCACCGTATGCTCTTCGGTATCTGCGGATCGGCTCGGTTCCATGCGGGTGTCTGCACCGCGCGGGGCCGGCACCAGTGCAGTGTACTCGAAAGATCCACCCAGGGTCGTGCGGGGGAAGGTCTGGGGGGGGCTGAGATTCAGCCCCCCGTCACCGGTCTTTCCTTGCATCCGGCGTCTACGTGTCCCAGCTTGAGGGAACGCACGCTCCCGAGGTCTGTGATGAACACGGATTCACGCGATTGCGTCGCATGTGCGACGCCGCTTCCGCCCGAGGCGCGGTTCTGCCTCAACTGCGGAGCGGCCACGCCAACTGAAGCGGGTGTCCTGGTGTCCTCGGAGGGCGAGCTCGACGAACAGCTCGCCCGGCTCGCCGTTACGCTTGCCGACCGGTACGCAATCGAACGGGAGCTGGGCCGCGGCGGCATGGCCGTCGTGTACCTCGCCACCGACCGGAAGCTGGGTCGACCCGTCGCGCTCAAGGTCTTGCGACCGGAGCTCGCGGCATCGATCGGGTCGGAACGGTTCGTTCGCGAGATCGAGATCGCCGCCGGGCTCACCCATCCCCATATCCTCCCGTTGCACGACTGCGGCGATGCCGATGGCCTCCTGTACTACACGATGCCGTATCTCGAGGGCGAGTCCCTGCGCAACCGGCTCTCGCGCGAGCTGCAACTCCCCCTCGACGATGCCATCCGGATCGCGCGCGAGACCGCGAATGCCCTCGCCTACGCGCACGAGCAAGGGGTCGTGCACCGGGACATCAAGCCGGAGAACATTCTGCTGCAGGACGGGCACGCGCTCGTGGCAGACTTTGGCATCGCCAGGGCGGTGAGTGCGGCCGGCAGCGAGACGCTGACCGAGACCGGGCTCGCCATCGGCACGCCGATGTACATGAGTCCGGAGCAGGGTGCCGGCCAGTCCGTCATCGACGGGCGAAGCGACATCTACTCGTTGGGTTGCGTGCTCTACGAGATGCTGAGCGGCGAGACGCCGTACCTCGGGAACACCCCGCAGGCGGTGATTGCCAAGAAGCTGTCGGAACCGGTACCGCACGTCTCGGTGGTCCGGGAGACGGTGCCGCCAGTGGTGGAGGACGCGCTCGTCAAGGCGCTTGCCAAAATGCCGGTGGATCGGTTCCCGACGGCCCGGGACTTCAGCCAAGCATTGGCAACGCCGACACCGATCCCGCCCGCTCCTGCGGCCTCCCCCGCTCCCGCCGCTCCCACAGCCGTGCAGCCGGAGCCCACGCGTGCCCGCGGACGCCTACGGGCTCGGGTCGTTGTGCCCGTGGCCCTTGGGGCCGTGGCGCTCGCATTCGCTGGGGTACGATTTCTCCAGCACCGGGCGGATGTCCGCTGGGCGAGGACCGAGGCCCTGCCGGAGATCGAGCGCCTCATCGAAGCGAACGACGTATGGCGGAACCTGACCGAGCCGTATCGGCTTGCGGTGCAGGCAGAGGAAGTGTTGGGAGACGATCCACAGCTCGCGGAGTTGTTCCGTCAGGTGTCGAGGACGATCGATGTGCGCACGGAACCGCCGGGTGCCAGCGTGTACATGAAGGAGTACGAGCGTCCGGAAGACGAGTGGACCTTGCTCGGCGTGACGCCCGTGGAGGATGTACGGGTGCCGATCGGGATCTTCCGGTGGAAGGTCGAAAAGCCCGGCTTCGACACGGTCCTGGCGGCCTCGTCCACGTGGAACATCGGCGGAACCGACGACCTCCTGGCACCCTACGATTTCGTGCGCACGCTGGACGCCGACGGAGATGCCCCGCCGGGGATGGTGCGCGTGCCGGCGACCGAGACGCCGGTCGGCTCTCTCGGCGACTTCTTCATCGGCCGGTACGAGGTGACGAACCGCGAGTACAAGGCCTTCGTGGACGCCGGCGGGTATCGCAATCCGGATTTCTGGACGCACCCCTTCGAGGAAGCGGGGCGGGTCCTCACCCGCGACGAGGCGATGCGGCGATTCGTCGATCAGTCCGGATTACCGGGGCCGGCGACCTGGATTGGCGGCGCGCACCGTGATGGGGAAGGGGACTATCCGGTCTCCGGCATCAGCTGGTACGAGGCCGCCGCCTACGCCGAGTATGCCGGCACGGCGCTGCCGACCGCCGAGCACTGGAACGTTGCCCGCGGCGCGTACACGCCGATGGTGCAATGGCCGCAACTCGGCGGCTTCGGTGTGCTCGCGCCCTTCACAAACTTCAGCGGGTTTGGGCCCGTGCCGGTCGGGAGTCTGCCGGGGATCACGGCCTACGGCGCGTACGATATGCCCGGGAACGTGCGGGAGTGGTGCTTCAACGAGACCGTGCAGGGTCGGATCGTGCGCGGGGGATCGTGGGAGGACAACACGTACGAGTTCGGGAATGCACGGCAGGTACCGCCCATGGACCGTTCGCCGAGGAACGGGTTCCGGCTCGCGTTCTACCCCGGCAGGGATGTCGTACCCGAGGCGGCGTTTGCGCCACGAGTGCCCCCGCAGCGCTTCGACGCCCGCACCGTCACGCCAGTGCCGGACGCCGTGTACTCGGTGTACCGGGAACAGTTCGCGTACGACGAGACGCCGTTGAATGCCGAGGTGGAACGCAGGGAAGAGCGTGCGGATGGTTGGGTGTATGAGCGAGTTGCGTTCGACGCCGCATACGGTGGCGAGCGAATTCTGGCGCACCTCTTTCTACCAACGAACGCGCAGCCGCCCTATCAGACGGTCGTGTATTTCCCTGGCAGCGCATCCGCCATGATGCCGTCGAGCGAGGGGCTCGAAGATTACTACGAGTTCACGATGTTCCTGTCGTATCTCGTTCGGAACGGCCGTGCCGTGCTCTACCCCGTGTACAAGGGGACCTTCGAGCGCGGAGGCCCGGACCTTCTGGCTCTCTCAAATTCAGCGACATGGGATACCTACGCGTACGCCGAATACGTGGTGCAGCAGGTGAAGGACGTCCGGCGCAGCCTGGACTACCTGGAGACGCGCCCGGACATCGACGAGGATCGGATCGCGTACTACGGAATGAGCTGGGGCGGGAATATGGGTGCGATCATCACGGCGGTGGACGATCGCTTCACCGCCAGCGTGTTGGTCGCAGGTGGGTTGTTGGGGAGGGCAAGACCGGAGGCGTCCGACCTCACCTACGTGACGCGCGTGAGGACACCGACCCTCATCCTGAACGGCAAGTACGATGTGTACTTCCCGCCCGAAACCTCGGCGCAGCCGATGCTGGATCTCTTTGCGACCCCGGACGCGGACAAGCGACTCATCCTGTACGAGACCGACCATATCCCCCCCCGGGCCGAATACATCCGGGAAACCCTCTCGTGGTTGGACCGCTACCTTGGGCCGGTGGGCCAGTAGTCACAGTTCTGCCGGTAGGCGTTGCGCAGAGGGCTGAGCGAGCGTGCGACGTGAGATGTGATATGTAAAGCGAGGCAAGGCCTGTTGCACCGCCCCAGCTCGGAGCGCACAGCTCGCATGCGTTTCACGATTCCTGCACCCTGCGCCCAGCTTCGGTGACGCGCCGGCCGGTCGGCGCGATGCCCTCCTATCTTCCTCGCTCGGCGAACCGCAACGTCCCAAACCGCCGGTATTCGTGGAACGTCCCCTCGACGGGTGACCACGCCCACGCCGTTGGAGCATCACCGTCGTAGTCGATCCGGTAGAAGTTCGCGCGCCAGACGGAGCCTGCCGTGGGCGGGACCTGCTGCAGCGGCTCCAACAAGGCCCACGGAATGAACACCTCGGCGCTCCACCCGGTGATGGTCGCCCCGGACTCGTGGGGGCCGCCGCGCACCGACGTCGCGCGCCGCGTGCGGCGCTCGCCCTCGTAATGCCACGGACGCCAGCCCAGGAACTCCCCGCCGAAGTTCGGGACCAAGATGGGAAGCTCGTACCCCAGCGGTGAGATTTCGTACTCGAAGTAGACGGGGTACCGCTCGTCGGTCCACAGGAACACCTCGAAGACGTCCTCGGTCCAGAGGTCGAGGTAATCCTCGGTCAGGGTGGCCGTGAGTCGTGCGTCCGAGCCGTCCATCAACACGTAGAGGCCGGTCTCCGAGTAGAGGAGCTTGATGCGGGTGTCGTAGTCGAGCCCCGCGGTGCCCCGGCGGTGCAGGGGGATCCAGGTCGCTCGCTCCCACTGATCGGCAGATCCGTCGCCCGACAGTTCGAAATCGGGTGTCGGTGCCACGGTGGTTTCGGGGAGGTCGGTGGGCAACTGTGCCTGACTCACGGTGACGGTTCCGAGGCTGATGCCGATGCACGCGACGGCAAACGTGTGGAGGTGCACGCCCACCATGCTCAGCCTCCTCGTGGGGGGATGTGCTCAGGGCGGCGCACGTGTCCCGTCAGCCGGTCGAATCCTCGAGTGCCGCTGCGACGGCCGTTTGGAGCGCCTCCGCCATGACGGGCTTGGCCAGCGTCTGGAGGGCGCCCAGGTCCTTTGCTACATCCAAGTTCAGTTCCGGGTCTTCGCCGGTGATGGCGATGATCTTGAGATCGGGATCGATCTCGGCGAAGTCCTGAATCGTCTGGAGCCCGTTCTTCACGGGCATGAAGAGGTCGAGGACGCAGACCTGGAAGCGACCAGGCCGGCACAGCTTGAGCGCGACGTCGCCGTTCGAGGCGTAGTTCACGTCATGTTCCGGTTGGAGGAGACCGCCAAGCTGCACACGCGTGACCTCATCGTCATCCACAATCAGGATTCGGGCCATCCAGTTTCCCTCCGACACTGCTCGCTGCATGGGTCGCTTTCCGTCACCCCGGCGGGGCCTTGGTCCTCCCAACGATTCATAAACTCACCACGCGCCGCATTCCGCGCTACCCGGCGGCACGAGCTCGGTGCCCGGGAGGTTAGACTGGGAGAATCGCGTGTTCGGTCGACCGCCGGGCGAAGAGACGCATCCACTCACAGAGTTGGGAGAATACGAGGAACTTCTCGTGCACATGGCGCTGCGCGTTCCTGGCCCACGTCGTGCGGCTCGTCGCGTCCGCGAGCATGTCGTCCAGGACGGTGATGATTTCCTCTGTATCCCGCGGGTCGGCGATCAAGCGTCCGTCGATCGTGTCGCGGATCTGCTGCCGCGGCCCACAGGCACGTTCGTTGGACAGCACCGGCACGCGTTTCCACATGGCCTCGGCGATCGTCAGGCCAAAGCCCTCACGGAGCGAGTTCTGCACGACGATCGAGGACGCGCGCTGGAGGGCGTTGGCGAGGATGGCGATCGTCTGCTGCACATCGGGGTCGAGGGCCGTATACCGCGCACGCATGTCGTCGAGCACGCCGATCGCTTCTGGGTCGTCCTGGATGGACTCGGGGTCGGGACCCGCCAACACCAACCGCACCAAACCTTGGCGCGTGCGATGCACCGGGTCGTCGGACCAGGCGCCTGCGTGCAAGCGGGTCTTGTACTGCGCGAAGGCGTCCAACAGATATTCGAAACCTTTCAACGAGTCCCACCGCGAGATCTGCGTCACGATCGGCCTGGTTAGCAGGCCGAGGTCTTCCGGCTCGTTCGCTGGCTTGAAATCCCCGTCGCCGGAAAGCCGGTGCGCTGGCGAATCGTACGCCGGCATCACGAGTGGGCCGGGTGCGGTGGCCATGCCGGAGTTGGCGAGTACGCCGATCGTCCGGTGCAAGCCGAGTTCCCGGTTCTTGTGGGACAACGGATCGATCCCCGGGTAGATGATGCTCGCGTGTCCGGAGCAGAAGCCCGGTACATAGTCGGGAGCGGAAAACACGGTGTGCTCGTAGCTGTCGACGTAGGGCCGCAGGAACTCCCACGCCGCCCGCGTCGTGGGCGTCTCTTCGTCGAGACCGATGTGGCAGCGCCAGACGGTCACGATGTCGACGTCTTCCTTGAGTATCGACGCGAGAGGGACCGGCTGCGGGTCATGCACGATGAGCACATCGCCGGGCCGTACCCGCTGCCGGAGAAACGCGGCGTTCGCTCGGTTCACGGCCTCGAAGAGGGCACGATCGTCCGGTCCAAAGTCAGAACCACCCGCACCGTGCAGCATGTTGTGAATGCGTTTGGTGAGATCGAAGAAGCGCGGCTCGTCCGATTCGATCACCACCCATTCGGTGTGAATTCCCAGGTCACGAAGCAGGGTGATCATGGTCGGGAGCATCTCGGCCACTCCGCCACCTTCGGCGGTCGAGTTGACCATCCAGACGGTGCGGCCCTCGAGCCGTGGGATAACCGCCTGCGCCTCCATCTGCAATCCCTGGACGGCGGACACCAGGTGAGCGAATTCCGCGTATTCCGAAAGCGAGCGGCCTGTATGCGCATCGACGACAAACGTCACGGCTCCTCCGCCGAGCGGGTCCGTGCGCGGGACGCCCTGGGGAAGGTGAGTTCGTGGCCCGACGGACGCCGCACGCGTGTGTAGTCGTATGCGGTCTAACTTGGGTCACGGGAGCCGGAACCGATACCCCGGTTGTCACTCGCTGCCGAGGCTCAGCGTACCGATCCGGTCACGAATACAGACTGTGGACTCGCGCCTCGCGACACGCCGATCGTGTTCAGGGGCCCGTTTCGCGCTTCAGGACTTCCTCGACCTCTGCGAACCCGGCGAGAAGACGGGCGACGTTGTCCCCGATCTCTCCGGCGGCGAGCACGTTCGTGGTGAGGCCCTCGACCGTGCCGGTGCCGGCAGTCAAGCGGAGGAGGCTCAGGCGGATTCCCTCCAGGGCGGCGACCACGTCGGCGAGTTGGCGTTCCGCCTGATCGCGGGTCGCGCGCAGGTCCTCCGG
Source organism: Gemmatimonadota bacterium (assembly GCA_039586875.1). Lineage (GTDB taxonomy): Bacteria > Gemmatimonadota > Gemmatimonadetes > Gemmatimonadales > GWC2-71-9 > JAOTVV01. The sequence goes on from JBDHJO010000040.1 coordinate 20,145, forward strand.
CAGTTGCACACCGTTCGGTAGCGTGAGGGACTCCGCTTCGGCCAGCAGGGTGACCGAGTTCCGCAGCCTGCTCGCGTCCGCTTCGAGTTGGCGCAGCAGGGCAGGGACATCGCCCACTTTCTTGCGCATATCCTTGGGTAGTGCCTCGAACAACGCTTCGGCGGCGAGGCCGATCTGCAGTTCTGTGGGGCGGTGGGTGGCGCGCACGTCGGTAATCCGCGTGCGAAGCCCAACGCCGCTCACCGCGACGATCACCCGTCCGATCTTGCCCTTCCAGAACTTGAGCCGTCGTTCCGCCTTCTTCAGCGCGCGCAACTCCTCGCCCTGACTCACCGAGAGGAAGAACCCTGCGAGCGACGCCAGGCCCGTGAAGGTGAGGATGAACTCGTACTGATCGGTCATCGGGATTCCGAACAGCGCGCCACAGAACAGCAGCCATGACCCGCCGAGCCCTGTGAGCGAGACCTTGCGCAGCAGGGAGCGCAGGCGTGTGAGACTCGTATTCTTGGGGAGGGGAGCTTCCTCTCGTCGCTGCTCGAGATCCTGCTGGAGGCCGAGCTCGAGGTCTACGATCGTGTTCCCGGATCCGAGCAGTCGGCGAACTCTGGGTGGCACCAACATCGTGGGGATGCCGAGGGCGACTCCCCAATACCCGGCCAACATCGGCCATAACTCGGGTACTTGGACCACTGCCGCCACCATGGGCAGGGAGGCCAGCGACGCAATCGAGAAGTACAGGGGGGCATCGCCCCCGAGGTCGACGGGATCGTAGAGAAAGGTGCGGACGGCGACGGGCACCTGTTTGCGCGCGGCCGTTGCCGCATCGAGCGCTTCGGTGAGGGCCTCAGCCGACGCGAATCGCTCGGTGGGGTCCTTCTTCAGGCATCCGTCGATGATGCGTGCGAACCGACGTGGAGCGGCAGTCGCGACCTGTGCGACGGATGGCACGGGCGCATGCCGCACCGACTGCAGCGTCGACGCCAAGTCGGTGGATTCGAAGGGGAGCGTTCCCGTGAGCGCGTAGTAGGCGACCATACCCAGGGAGTACAGATCGCTGCGGGCATCGATCCGCTCACCCGTGGCCTGCTCAGGGCTCATGAACTCCACGGTGCCGATGATCTCGCCTTCGCCGAGCGATGTCGTGTCGTCGACAATGGCGGCGATCCCGAAATCAGCCACCATCGCCCGAAGTGTTCCCTCTTCGAGCAGGATGTTGTCGGGTTTCACGTCCCGGTGGACGACTCCCTGCGCGTGCGCGTATGACAGGGCGAACCCCACCTCGCGGACCACGCGCATGCATTCCGACGGGGAGAGCGGACCGTGTCCGCGGATGTGCTCGCCCAGCGTCTCGCCGGCCACGTATGCCATGGCGAAGAAGACGTACTGGCCGACCTCATCGACCGAGTGGATGGGGACGATGTTGGGGTGCGACAGTTTTGCCGCGGTGCGGGCTTCGCGCATGAAGCGTGCACGCAGGCCCTCGTCCTTGGCCAGGTGTTCGGGCAGCACTTTGAGGGCGACGGGGCGGTCGAGCCGCACGTCGAGGGCCAGATACACGATCCCCATTCCCCCACGGCCCAGTTCGGTCTCCAACGAATACCGACCGGCCAGGGCTTCCTGCAGGGCGAGGAACTCCGCATCTACTTGAGGCATCGAATCAGCTTGCCGCCGCTCGACCCGTTTGGTCAAGACCGGCTGGCTGGTGACGGCGCACGCTCGTGCAGCGTTGTACGAGGCACCCCCCAAAAAAACGGGGACCGGTGTGTGCCGGTCCCCGTGGTCCTCTTCGCCCTGCCGCTTGTCAGTCGGTCAGCTGCTGCTTTCGCCGGCGCGCGCCCACCCCGGCCAGTCCCGCGAGGCCGGTGCCGAGGAGCACGATGCTGACCGGCTCGGGGGTAACCGTAGTGATGGACTTACAGAGGGTGGGGTCGTGCTCCAACCCTGTTGAGTAATAGTCGAA
>JBDHJO010000209.1:0-4486 GCA_039586875.1 Gemmatimonadota bacterium
CGTCGCCTGCCACCACCAACAACCGCATGGCGCTGGCCGGCGCCGTCGCCACCTTCGCGCTGCTGTCCCGGAAGGGCAACCGCTTCAAGGTCACCTACGTGTCGGATTCCGAGTACCTCGTGAAGGGCATGACCGAATGGGTGCCGGCATGGCGGCAACGGGGATGGAAACGCAAGGGGGGCAAGATCGAGAACCTCGAGCTCTGGCAGAAGGTGCTGCAGGCGGTCGAAGGACATGCGGTGGCGTGGTGCTGGGTGCGCGGGCACGCGGGGGATCCGAAGAACGAGTATGCCGACAGCATCGCCGTCAGGGCCGCTTCGGAGCAATCGCATTCCCGCGCGGCGGAACCATCGCGATTCGAGGAGTGGCTTGCTGCGGAACGCGCCAGCGGTGCGTTCGGAGACTATGACCCCGACACTGATTTCAACGAGCGAGAAGCCTCGTTCGCCCCGAACTCGCCATGACAGCGTTCAAAGACGGTATTCCCGAGAACAGTCATCCGCTGAACGTCCTTGCGGATGGCGAGGAACCGCAGCTCGAGCGCATTCCACTCTATGAGGTGTACATGCGCATGGCAGAAGAGCTCGCCAAGCGCTCTACCTGTATGCGCCTGCAGGTCGGCACGGTCGTGACGGATGCACGGCTGGAGAACGTGGTGGCCATCGGATACAACGGCAATGCTCGCGGCCTGCCGAACCGCTGTGACTCGACGGTACCCGGGCACTGTGGATGCATTCACTCCGAGGTGAACGCCCTGGTCAAGGCGCCCGGCGGCATCCGTGACAAGGTGGTCTTCGTCACCGACAGCCCCTGTGTGGGGTGCGCAAAACTCATGATCAACTCCGGCGTGACGCATGTGTTCTATCGCCGGCCGTACCGAGACCCGGCAGGAGTGGAGCTCCTTGCGCACTCGGGGGTGGTCCCGGTGCTCTACGACCGCTGGGCCGATGCCTGGAGATGAGTGACACCACGGACGACCTCGATCGTCTCTTCCAGTACCTCGTGAACCACCTCGCCCACGACGCGCCGCAGTATCTCAACCGGTCATTCCAGGTCTCGGAGCTATACCAGCGGCTCATTCCGTACCGCTACCATCGTGACGCGATCGGTTTCTCATCCGCGGACGATTACGATGCGGCCGTCTTGCGGCTGCTCTCCGGGGAACGCGGATACGCGACCGTCGAGCCCGAGGACGCCCAGAAGGCGATGGCCCAAGAGGCGCAGATGCCCCATCCGAGTCACGGGACGTTCCGCGAGTTCGCGGCGGCGACCGTGACGCTCCAACGCGATGCCGTCACGCAGTTCACGCGCTCCGAGGTCGCATATGCGCCACCCGTACCGCCTGCCTCACCGGTGCCGTCCTTCACACCGCCGTCTTTCACCGAGCAAAGCACCCAACCGATCGATCCTACCCCGCCGACCGTGCAGGTCCCGCCCGAGCCGCCCCCCGCTCCCGCACCGCCACCGGAGCCCGTGCTGCAGCCGGTAACGCCACCGGAGCCCGTGCTGCAGCCGGTAACGCCACCGGAGAGCACACGGCCGTCCGGGTTTGTGTTCGAGTCCGTGGAGGCAGCACCCGGCTGTCCGGGCTGCGGAGAAGCGCTGCCGGCCGGTCGCGACGCCCGCTTCTGCCCCTTCTGCGGCCTCCGCATCGGAATCGTCGAGTGCCGGCAGTGCTCCGAGCCCTTGGAACCCGAGTGGAGATACTGTCTCGGCTGCGGTACGCAGGTCGATGCCTGAGACGGGCAACCGGGCGTTGCATATCGCGGCGATAGCTGGCGACGGGATCGGCCCCGAGGTCGTCGACGCGGCACTCCCCGCGATCGTCGCAGCCGCAGCCGGCGAGGGAACCTCGCTCGAGTTCACGAAGCTCCCCTACGGCGCCGAGCACTTCCTACAGACCGGCGAGACGATGCCGGATCATGCCTTCGAGCAACTCACCGCCGAGGCCGACGCCATCTTTCTCGGCGCGTTGGGGGACCCTCGCGTCCCCACGAACGAGCACGCGCGCGATATCTTGCTGGGCCTGCGGTTCCGCCTCGACCTGTACGTGAACTTCCGTCCCTGTCGGTTGCTTCACCCCGATCTCTGTCCGCTGCGCCCCCCCGCTTCAGGCACGCGACACATCGATTTTGCCATCTTCCGCGAAAACACTGAGGGCCTGTACCTCGGACGAGGCACGTCGAGCGACGAAGGCACCGATGACGAGGTGCATGTCGCGCACGAAGTGCACTCGGCGAAGAAGGTGGAGCGGATCATCACGGCTGCCTTCACCTGGGCGCACCGGCACGGTCGTTCCCGGGTGACGATGGCGGACAAGTCGAACGCGGTACCGGCCCACCGGTTGTGGGGTCGCGTGTTCGATCGCGTCGCCACAGCGTTCCCCGATATCGAGGCCGAGCATCGCTACGTCGATGCGTTGGCAATGGAACTGGTCCGCGATCCGGATCGCTTCGAGGTCATCGTCACGGGCAATCTGTTCGGCGACATCCTTTCCGACTTGGGAGCTGAGTTGGTCGGAGGCCTTGGCGTGAGCCCGAGCGCGAATGTACACCCGGGGAGGCTCGGACTGTTCGAGCCGGTACACGGTTCCGCGCCGTCTCTCGTCGGCACCGGCGCGGCCAACCCCATGGCTGCCATCCTCACCGGCGCGCTCATGCTGGACCATCTCGGCCTCCCGAATGGGGCGGAACGCCTGGAGCGCGCGGTCCGATCGGCACTCGCTGAGCGGATCACGACGCCCGATCTTGGGGGTACGTACTCGACCACAGGAGTCGGCGAGTGGGTGGCCGACCGCGTTCGCGGCGACTGATCGACTCCACGCGGCTGCTATATTTGGCTCGATGGCCCCGAACCCGAGACGGTGTTGGTTTCGTAGGGTTGCGGGGCGCCACGACGGCTGGGTGACCATCGCCAGCGGGCGGCAGCCGAGGACTCGGGAGGGACGATGACAGATCTCGTTCCGGACACTTCGCGCATCGACCGAGCGGCTCTCGAGCGGATCATCCGCCGCGCGACGGAGATCCACGCGAGCGAGCGCGAGATCGGTGATGGACTCACAGAGTCCGAGCTCATGACGCTCGGGCGTGATGTCGGCATCCCGGACCGTTATGTGCGCCAAGCGCTCCTCGAAGAACGGAGCGACGCATCCCTGCAGCACGAACCGGGACTGGCTGCATGGCTCGCTGGTCCCCGTCGAGTGGTTGCCCAGCGGTCCGTGCCGGGCACCGCCGACAAGATCCGTGCGGCGCTCAATCACTGGATGACGGAGCGTGAACTCCTGACCGTCAAGCGCCGGTTCTCCGACTCGATGACTTGGGAGCCCCGACGCGACATCTTCTCGTCGCTGAAACGCGACCTCGGCGTCGGTGGCCGGCCGTATCGGTTGGCACGCGCCCGGGAGATCGCCGGACAGGTTTCTGTGCTCGACGACGACCGGTGCCACGTGCACATCGTCGCCGACTTATCGAACACGCGACGGTCGCACATCGGTGGCGGCGCGACGCTGGCGGCATCGGGTGCCCTGGCGACGACCATCGGCATCACACTCGGCGTCATGTTGCCGGTCGCAGTCGTGCCTGCGGGTGTCGGGATGGTCGCCGGCGCCGCACTCGCCCGACGGCGTCTGAGCCAGGTCGAGGCCGTGCAGGTGAGTCTCGAACAGATTCTCGATCGCCTCGAGCACGGAGAGCTGAGAGCACCCGAGGACGAGGACCGTGTCGGCAACGGCATGCTCGAACGGCTCACCGGCGAGTTACGCCGCGGACTGGGGATCTGAGGGATTCCCCACCGCTACCCTCAGGGAGTCACAGCACCATGAATAATGGCGGGTATCGTTCCGTTTACTCTCGTTTCAGTCACGCACGCCCCCGGTGGGTGGGCACGCTGGCGACCGCGGGTGCCGTGCTGACTTTGGCTCTCGGGTGCGGCTCGATCGGTGCACGGCCATACCTGACGCCGTTGCCGGATGCGATCATCGACACCGTGCCGGGGGAGCCGGCAGCCGTCATCGGTGAGCTGCAGACACTCGTGATGGGTGAAGGACTCGCCGTTCGCGTTTCCAGCCCCGCCGAAGGATTCCTCGAGACGGAGTGGTACGATGTCGTTCGACGGGGACCGGTCGGTGGCAGCCTCGACCCGCAGCGGATCGTGCGGATCAGGTTCCTTGCCGACGCGGTGAGCGGTTCAACCAGCCTGCTCACGTCCGAAGCGGTGACGCTGCGGGCATTCGATCCATCCGTTCCGGACCGGCAAAACGAGGTGATGGTCCCTCCGGGACACTCCGGTGCCCAGATCCTCGAGCGCATCCTCATCGCGCTCCGCAACGACCTCGGTCCCGCGACACCGTGACACCAGCGACCACCGTGCAGCTCGACGACGCGGATTTCTGCCGAGCGATGCTGCCCAAGGTGTCGCGGACTTTTGCCATCTGCATTCGGTTGCTGCCCGACGAATTGGAGCACCCGGTCCTCATCGCCTATCTCCT
>JBDHJO010000210.1:0-4480 GCA_039586875.1 Gemmatimonadota bacterium
GACGCAACTCATTCACGTACCCGCGGAATTCCTCCGCCGTCTCCGCACGACGGGCCGCGTCGATGATGTCCTCCCGCATCCGCTGCAGCTCGGCTGCGTCCTGCGCCTGCTCGTAGTTGCCCTGCGGCAACGGCAGCAACGCGAGGAGGGCCGTCGGCAGCTTGAAGTCTCCGAGATAGATCCAGGATTCATCGATGCCCCACGTGTCGTCGCCGATCTCCGTGGTCCATGTCGGCGGCGGCGGGAGGGCGAAGCTATCCCGGGGCATGGTGTCGATATAGGCCTTCATCCGCGCACGGATGGCATCCTCGATCCGCTGCTGATGTGTGCGGGTGTCGGGCGACGGGCCCACGACGCCGAGCTCCGCCTCGGCGGTGCGCACCCACACTCTCCCGTCACCGTACTGCGGGCCGACGAGTCGGTACCCCGGCGGTCCCGGCTCGCGCGCGGCCGTGTCCCGCTCGGTGGGATTGGGTTGTGGCAACTGTCCCGCGATCACCAGCGCACTGCCGCGCGGCGGGAGCACCGTGTCGATGCGCGCACTCGGGAGCACGCCGATGAACCGCCCGCCCTCGCCACCGGTGGCCGCGTCCTCGGACCCGTCATAGGCAGGCATCGCGAACTCGCGATCGGCCGAGGGCGATGGCATCGGATAGAGCATGAAGACGGTGGGCTCACGATCGTCGGCCAGGAAGGACGGACCAGCGACAAGGACCAGCGCCACCCCGACCCCCGCATGCAACACGAAGCTTGCGACGGTCCACCAGGGGTTGTCGCGAGGCGGAGACGGTATGGAGAATCGCTGGCCACGCACGGTGTGTCTCGCCTACGATCCGACCATCCGGCCGATGCGACCAATGGCTTCCCGCAACATGTCCGGCGGGACCGTCAATGCGATGCGGAAGAACCCTTCCCCACCGTTCCCAAAGGCCGTGCCCGGCAGGACGACGACCCCCTCGGTCTCCAGCAGCCGCCGGCTGAACGTCTGGGCGTCCTCGGTTCCCGGCAGCGGAAGCCAGATGTACATCGTTGCCTGTGGGCGCTCGGCCGGGATGCCGGCCTCCGCGAGCGCCGCGAGTGCGACCTCCTGGCGCTCGGCGAACTGGGCGACAACCGGTTGGACGAGTTCCTCGGCGCGGTCGAGCACCGCTGCCCCCGCCTTCTGGACGGCGAGGAAGATGCCGGTATCGATCCACGTCTTGAGTTTCCGCAAGGGCCCGATGAAGTCGGCGGATCCGACCACCCACGCCGCCCGCCACCCCGTCATCGCATAGCTCTTGGAGAGGGAGTGGAACTCCAGGGCGCAGTCGCGCGCGCCGTCGATCTCGAAGATGCTGGGCGCCCGGTAGCCGTCGAACGTGATCTCGCAGTACGGGTTGTCGTACGCCAAGAGGATGCCGCGCTCACGACAGATCCGGACGGTCCGCTCGAGGTACTCGCGCGGTGCGATGGCCGTCGTGGGGTTGTTGGGGTAGTTGAGATAGACGAGGCGCACGCGGTCGAGTTGCTCGGCCGGAAGGTCCTCGAGCTCGACCAGGAAGTTCTTCTCCGGGCGCAGCGGGACCAGGATGGGCTCGCCCCCGGCCATGACGGTCCCGCCGAGGTAGGCCGGATACCCCGGGTCGGGCAACACGCTGGCGTCACCGGGATTCACGAACGCCAAGGCCAGATGCGCCAATCCGTCCTTCGAGCCGATCAGCGGCAGCAGTTCTTCCATCGGGTCGAATTCGGCACCGAACCGGCGTGCGACGTACCGGCTCGCCGCTTCGCGGAACTCACGCAGGCCGACCTGGAACGCATACCGACTCATGGCCGGGTCCCGGACGGCCTCGCTGAGTGTCTCGACCGCCGGCGACGGCGGGGCGAAATCGGCGTCCCCGGCACCCAGGTCGATGACACTGCGGCCCTCCGCCAGCAGCTTGCGCTTCAGTGCGGCCAGTTCCGCAACCGCGTATGGCGGCAACAGCCCCAAACGATCACTCGGTTGAATCACGGTGGTGCTCCAATCCCGTGGCGCGCGAAGAACTCCTCCGCCGCGTCACGTACTTGAACCCAGGGCGCGACCACACGTTCCGCCGGCGGGAGCGAGCTCAGCAACACCTCGCCGTATCGCCGCGTCACCACGCGCTGGTCGAGCAGGACCACGACCCCGACGTCGGTCGCCGTGCGTATGAGCCGGCCGAAGCCCTGCTTGAGCTTAAGCGCCGCAAGGGGGAGCAGGTAGTGGTTGAACCCGTCGGTCCCCCGGGCCTCGAGCACCTCCAACCGCGCCGCCGTCACCGGTTCGCTCGGCACCTTGAACGGCACCTTCGCCAGGATCAGCGCCCGGAGTGACCGGCCCGGTACATCCACCCCTTCCCAGAACGAATCGGTCCCCAAGAGAATCGCGTTGCCGAGGTCGCGGAATCGCCGCAACAGGAGATCGCGCGGTGCTTCGCCCTGCACCAGCAGCGGCCATCGATTCCCGATCGTCCCCCGCAGCATCGTGGCCACGCGCCGCAGTGCCGCGTGGCTCGTGAACAGCACGAAGACACCCCCGTCGGACGCCGCGTCGACGTCTGAGGCCGCCTGCGCGACGGCGCGGTCGTGTGACGGCTCATCCTGACGCGGATCCGCCGCATCCGTGGGAATCGCGAACAGACACTGGCTGCCGAAGTCGAACGGCGATGCCAGCACCTCCTCGTACTTCACGGGATCGGGCGGCAGCATTAGGCCGATGCGGTCCTTGAGGAAGTCGAACGACTCCCCGGCGGTGAGGGTGGCACTCGTCACCACGACCGTGTCCACGCGATCAAACACCGATTCGCGCAACACCACGGCGAGATCGAGCGGCACGGCCTGCAAGCCGACGGGAAACGGCAACCCACCCACCGGCCGGTCGCCACGACGCTCGATCCAGCGGACCGCGTCGACGCCCTGCTGCGGACGCAACGTCACGCCGAATCCGTCCGCCGCGGATCCGAGCCGCCGCACCACGCCGCGGAGCTCACCGATCAGTTGGGAGCGCCGGTCGGGTTCCTCCGACAATTCCAAGCGATCCGTCACGGTCTCGACACCGTCAGCCAGGCGCTGCAGGCCGGACACCACGTTGTCCAGCGCGACGCCGAGTCCGCGATCCCAGATGGCGTCGGTCGCAAAGCTGTCGTCCAGCCGGACGACGCCGCCACGCTCCGGTGCGATACGCTCGGCCAGCAGGGCGAAGACGCGTTCCACCGCCGTCCGCACCTCGGCGACGGCCGGCAGCACCGACGCACGAAGCAGTTCCGCCGATGCCGCGCTCAGCAGATCGTCCTGCCGCCGCAGCTCGGCCAGGAGGGTGGGAATCAACCCGCGGCCGTTGCGCTCGAGTCGACTGAGTACTCGATGGACACCGCGCGAGGTGACCTGTGCTCCGAGGTGCCGCGCGGCGACATCTTCGAGGTGATGCCCCTCGTCGAGAATCAATCGCTTGTAGGGCGGGAGGACCGCCGCCTCCTGCCAATTGTCCTGCACACGCCGCACGGCGAGATCGGCCGCCAGCAGATGGTGGTTCACGACGACCACGTCGGCCTCGGCGGCGCGCCGCCGAGCTTCAAAGACGAAGCAACGGTCGAAGTGCGGGCACTCGAGCCGCGTGCAGAGATCCGCCTCCGCCCGCACCTCCTCCCACACCTCCGCGGACGGCTGATCGACCAGATCGTTCAGCGAACCGTCGGCCGTGCTCGACGCCCACTCGTTCAGCGACGCGAGCTCCCGCTGCCGCTCCGGCTCGAGCAGCGACGTCTGCCCGTCGACCGCCAGACCGAGTCGCGACAAGCAGAGGTAGTTCGCCCACCCTTTGAGAAGCGCATACCGAGGCTGCCGCTCCCGATCGCGGAACGCCTTGGCCAGCAGGGGGAGATCCTTCCCGACCAGTTGTTCCTGCAGATTGATCGTGTTGGTCGAGACGACGGTGCGCTCACCGTTCGCGAGGCTCCATTCGATGGCCGGGAGCAGGTACGCAAAGGACTTGCCCACACCGGTTCCCGCTTCCAACAGGGCGATTCCTCCGTCGTTGTACGTGTCGGCAACGTAGGCCGCCATGTCCCGCTGGCTCGGGCGGTCTTCGAACTGCTGAAAGACCGCGGCCACACTCCCGCCCGCCCCGAGGGCCTCGGCGATCCCGACGGCGTCGAGCGGCACATGCTCCCGGCGTCGCGGGACCTCGACGACCATGTACAATTGCTGACCCGTGTTCTCGACGATGCCAAACCCGATGCCTTCATCGTGCATGCGCGCCGCGACGTGGAGATCGGCCCCCGACGGCTCCAAGACGCCGGACGGATGGTTGTGGAGGACGATCTCCCCACGCTCCGCGACGCCCGGCAGCGCCAGCACGGCCGAGACGGTGCCGCGCGCCACTGCGCGCACGTCGACGATGACGTCGTTCGCTCCGACCGTCGCCACGAACGACACTTCCCGCCCGCCCGCCTCCGCAATCTCCTGTGCGAGGACGGCCTGC
>JBDHJO010000211.1:0-4437 GCA_039586875.1 Gemmatimonadota bacterium
ACCCTGCACCCTGCACCCTCCCTCCCCCCGGGCACCTCGCGGTACCCGGGGCGAGCGTTTGAAGAGTGAAGGTGTCGGGCGCGGGTTCCGACGCTGAAGCGTCGGCTCGGCGCTGCGCGACGCGTCATGAATGACGCTTTGATTCCCTCTGCCCTTCAGGGCATGTCGCCGCAGGCGCCGAGCGGCGGCTTGAGCCGCCGAATCACCGGGCCTCCGGCACCAGTCGGTTCCCCCAGTTGTCGCGCGGGAACGCGACGGGGGTCACCTGCCCTCTCGCCCACAGCGTCTTGACGAGGGCGGCGAGGGCCACGACCACGGCCATGACCAGCGCGACCTGCTCGGGCGTCCAGTCCAGACCGAAGCCGACGGCGAGCGCGATCGCGGCCTCGACGATCGCGACAGCGGCGTTCACCACCGCGACGGGCTCGAGCGTCACAACTCCACCACGAGCACGGTGCTGTGCTCACCGAGCCCGGCCCGGTTCTCGGCGGCGACGCGGAACTCCAACTCGACGCCCACCTCCTGATCCGCCAGGAGTTCTTCGGTGGCGATGGCGTGAGCGACCTGCTCCCACTCACCGCCGTCCCGGCGGCGCCGCTCGATGTGGTAGACCGCGGGCTCGCCCCCGCCCGCCGGTGGTTTCCAATCCAGCACCAACCAGCCCTCGCCCTGCGATTTGATGCTCAGGCTCCGGACGACACCCGGGATCTCGAGGCTGCGCGGATCGCGGCGCGGGCCCCACCCGAGTTTCGCGAGCTGGGCCGGCGTGTCCTTCGCCGTCACCTCGGCGTACCTGAAGTCGAGCCGCATGTTGTCCGCAAGCTGTTCCAGCGCCTGGTTCTTGGCGGCCACCTGATCGCGCGCCGCCGACTCCGCCGCGACCGCCGCGGTCCGCGCCTCGTTGTACCGATCGAGACTCTCCTGCAGCGGATCCGGCGGTATGGGCGGCTCCGGGAACTCCTCCACCGCCTTTCTGAGACCGTCGATCAGCACCGTCGCAAGGGCCGCGACCTCGGGTTCGCTCTGGGGAAAGCGTGCCATGCTACCTCCTGGGAATGGGTGAAGAGGATGTGATGCCGCCCGCCGGCGCCGACGGGACGACGACTCCCCCGGGGGGAAAACCACAACGCGATCGGGTCACACGAAGAACCGGATGCGGCGAAATCGATTTCGATCGGCTCGATCGAAACCCGGATCGTGACACCCGAACTTCAGATCGTGGTGCCTGAACTTTGGACCGTGACAACCGGGAGTTGGATCGTGACGTCAGAACTTTCGATCGCGGCGATCGAAGATTGAATCGTCGCACCCGACAATTCGATCGCGGCACCCGAAAGTTCGATCGTGGCGATCGAAGATTGGATCGTGACAATCGAAGATTCGATCGCGGCACCCGAAAGTTCGATCGTGGCAATCGAAGATTCGATCGCGGCACCCGAACTTTCGATCGTGACGATCGAAGATTGGATCGTGGCAATCGAAGATTCGATCGCGGCACCCGAACTTTCGATCGTGACGATCGAAGATTGGATCGCGGCGCCCGAACGTTCGATCGTGACGATCGAAGATTGGATCGTGGCGTCCGAAACTTCGATCGTGGGGTCCGAAACTTCGATCGCGGCGTCCGAATTCGGTTCGACCCATCCAGACCGGACGCCGACCTGTTGTAAGCTATTGCTATATAAGCTTTTACGCGGTTTTCACGCAGTTGAAGCGACGGCACGGGGAGCCCGCTCAGGGGAACTGCGGGACACCTCATGGGAGTGCCCTCCCCAGCACGACACCTGCGCCAACCGCGGCCACCAGACCGATCGTCCGGCCGAGCGTGAAGCGCGGTTTCCGGAGTTCCGCCGCGTAGCGGCGCGAGAGATCGTCGACACTCGCGGATGCCGCCCGGTACCCGGTCTCGTACGCCACACGGTTGGCGCGCTCGAGGCTCGTGATGGAATCGTGGAGGAGCGTCACGGTCTGCTGCAGCGAGTCCACCGCGAGGAGCCGATCCTTCTGCGCCCGCCACGACTCGGCGTTCACGCGGTCGATCGCAAATGTCTGCGCGAACCACGCCGGCACCACGAGCACCTCGAGGCCCAGCGTGTCACCGTCGTCGATGGCAACGGTCGTGAAGCCCCAACCTCGCGCTCCCAACTCGGGGAAGACCGCACGGAGCGTGTCCTGGAGTGCGCCTACCGTGCGCAGGTGTGTGAGCGTCAGCTGCCGCTCCGCACGGCGACGCTCGATGGCGCGCACGGAGTCGCGGAGACGGTCGGCTTCGGCACGGTGCGCATCCCGATCGCGGGCGATGGCGGTGCGGCGGGCGTCGCGTTCGCGCACGACTTGATCGAGTGAATCGCGTTGCGTCGCGAGTTGCCGGACTTCGGCCCGCACGCGGGTGAGTTCCTTGGCATTCCCGCTGCACGCGCCATACGCCGTGGCCGCCGCGAGCCCGAGGAGTGCGGCCGCAGCGAATCGCTTACGCATGGTGCACCTCGAGCGTGTCGTCGCTCACCACGGCGAAGCCGAGTGCGCGGGCGAGGCGGGCGACGGCGCGGCGGTCACCGTGGACGAACGTGTACCCGATCGTGTGGCCGTCAGGCTCGGCGTCGTGCAGCCGGACGAACGTGCGCCGGCGCTCCAACTCCATGAGAAGAGCCTTCACCACGCTGCCGGCGGCGGGAGCCATCGCGGCGAGTCGATCCATGTTGTCGTGGAAGAGCCGATCGATGTCCTGGCTCGTGAGCCTCGCCGTTCCGGCGCGGGTCGCATGGGCGACCGAAATGGGGTTCACCGAGGCGAGACGCACGAGCGTATCCCACAGACGCCGGTCGGGCGCCGGGTCGGTCTTGTCGGGACGGACCATGGCGTGGCCGATCACGCCGTCGAAGCCGACGAGTTGGTCGCCGTAGTAGTCGAAGGGCGGGTCGGGAAAGCGGCGCGGGATGTCGAACCGCGCGCACAGCTCGTCCACCAGGTGGCCGACGGCAGTGAGCTGCGCGTCCTCGTAGCAATCGAACCACCGGGTGCCGCGGTACGCGCGGCCGTGGTCGAACGCTTGCGATGTGGGCTTCTTCGTTTTGGGAGAGACGCGGTCGAAGCAGTAGAGGTTGCCGTCGTGCTCGATCAGTGCGCCTTCACTCGCGATCTCGATGCCGACGAACCGCCGCTCGAATGCCAGGCGCACCGCATCGGGCCACGCGAGCCCGAACTGGTACGCCCACGCTTCGGGTGGGAACACTTCGTAAACGGTACCGTCGCGATCGACGACGTAGGCGGTGCCGACGAGCGCCGCGTCCTCACGCCACCACCGAATCGTCGATGCGGCACTTCCACCCACCGTGTGGTGGATCGCGATCCCGGTCTTTCGCTCGGGTCCGGGGAAGTACTCGTTCGCGGCGAGTCGCAAACTCCGGTCGATGTGCACGCGCATGTGACAGGCTCCCTTCCGTGGCGGAGGTGCATTCGTGGGCTCCTGTCCCATGTACGAGAGGGTGTTCCCGAAATCGGGTTAAGTGGTTGGGGGAGAACTATTTAGGGAGCAGGGAGCGGGGAGCGGGGAGCGGAGGGAAGAGTGAAAAGTGAAAGGTGAAAAGTGAAAGGGAGTGAGCTGTGAGGTGCACTATCTCACCGTCTCACGGCCCATTGTACGTTGCCCGTTGTACGTTGCACGCGGCGGGTGGCTTTCCCTTGCACCTTGCACTTTGCCCCTTGCACCCGCGGGAGCAATCGACTCCGCGGGCGTGATCCGGGTTAGCCGTTGCGGGGCGGCGTGGCCGACCGTGCGGGGTGTCCACTTGCCTTTCCCTTTGCGCCGAGCCGAGCTTATGGGCATGGCCGTCACGTACTACACCGCGGACCTGGTGCGCGCGTTGCCGGAGGACGGGCGCCGCTACGAGGTGGTGCACGGCGAGCTGCTCGTGACACCGGCGCCCCGCGCGTGGCATCAGGAGGTGACCAAGCGGTTGTTGGTCGCGCTCGATGCGTTTCTGTCACGGCATCCGGCCGGACACGTGCTGGCCTCCCCGGCCGACATCTCCTGGAGTGCCGACACGCTCGTGCAGCCTGATGTGTTCGTGGTGCCGCTCGAGGAAGCGCGCACGCTCGACTGGCGGCAGATGCGGACGCTCCTGCTCGCGATCGAGGTCTTGAGCCCCTCCACCGCGCGAGCGGACCGCTTCACCAAGCGGCGGCTGTATCAGGAAGTCGGGGTCGCCACCTACTGGATCGTCGATCCGGAGCGGCGTTGCGTCGAGGTGTGGACACCCGAGGTCGCGCTCCCGGTGGTCGAGTGGGAGGCGGTGTCGTGGCAGCCGGCCGGCGCCGATGCAATCCTCACGCTGCGGCTGGAGGAGCTGTTCCGACCGGTGTAGCCCGACGGGAACGAACCCCCTCGTACTTTGCACCTTGTACCATGCACCCGGTCGCAACGATGGGGTCCAGCTC
>JBDHJO010000212.1:0-4419 GCA_039586875.1 Gemmatimonadota bacterium
GCTTCGTGCCACATCGGGTCGGCCCCAACCCCTGAGGGAATCCGGCAGGATGCGTTGGTCCGCATGCCGGCGGAGCGCCGCAAGGATGTCGATCGGGGAGTACGTCGGATGCAACTGCTTGATGAGCGCGGCTGCGCCTGCCAGGAGCGGGGTCGCGGCCGACGTGCCGTTGACTCGTGCGAACCCCGAATCGGTGAACGGATCGACGACGAAGACCTGTACGCCCGGGGCAACCAGGTCGGGCTTCAGGCGGCCATCGGCCGTCGGGCCGCGCGACGAGAAGCCGGCCAAGGTCCCGAGCGAATCCTCTGCCCCGGCCGTGATGACGGAGTCCCCGTCACCCGGGGTGATGAGCGTTCGGAATCCATCGCCTCGGTTGCCGGCGGCTGTCACCACCGTGATGCCTTGCGCGGCCGCAGCGTCCGCGGCGACGGTCGTCACGGCGACGTCCCCGTTGAGGTCGCCGGGTGCGTAGGAGAACCCATCGTCGAACTCGAGGTATCCCAGGCTCGAGGACACCACCGTTGCGCCGAGGGAGTCGGCCCACTCCAGCGCTGCAACCCAGTGGTCCTCCTCGACGCGGGTTTCCGAGCGTACGTCTTCGGTCTTGGCCAGGACATAGGCGGCGTCCGGTGCGACGCCGATGACGTTCCCAGGGTCGTTCGCCGCAAGGAGCGACCAGACTCCCGTACCGTGGCGGGAGGCGGTGGGGTGGTCATTCGACTCGTTCGCGACAACTGAGTCGTCGAACACGAAATCGTATTGGGCGAGCACGAACGTCGAGGCGAACGCCGGATGGCCCGTTTCGAACCCGGTGTCCAGGATGGCAATGACGACGCCTGAGCCCCGGAGGTTGCGGTTCGTCAGCGGCACCAGGTTGAGGCGGCGGATGGGCATGCCCGACGGTCCGAAGGTGGAGTCGGTAGACGTCGCCGCCGGCGACGGCAGCGGGCGCGCGGCAGGCACGGGCTCTTCGGGGGAGCCGCGAAAGCGGGCAACGGGCTGCAGGTGTCGAAACTCAGACCGGCTCCGCGCCGCACGGAGCGCCGACGTTGGGAGATCGGCGGATACCGCGTGCAGCCACCGGCTGCGCCGACGTGGCTGTCCGCCCAGGCGACCGATGGCGGCAGTGGCGGCTTCGAGCGACACGTCGGAGCGGGCAAAGAACCAGATTGCGGCGACCGTGTCTCGGTCAGCGAGGCCCCCGAGGGCGGGTGAGATCGTCGGTTCCTGCGCCGTCGCCGCGGCTGCGGCGGCCGTGAGGAGGACGGTCGTGCGGATCGCGTATCTCAAGCGACGGACTGTTCGGACTCTCCCAAGCGCACGCCGACGATGGTCGATACCCCCGGCTCCTGCATGGTCACGCCGTAGACGGAATCGGCGATCTGCATGGTGCGGGGGTTGTGCGTGATGACGATGAACTGCGTCTCCGCCTTGAACTCGTCCAGTAGTCGAACGAACCGCATGACGTTCGCGTCGTCGAGCGGTGCGTCCACCTCGTCGAGCAGGCAGAACGGCGCGGGTTTCGTCAGGTAGATGGCGAAGAGCAACGAGATTGCGACGAGTGCCCGTTCGCCCGACGACAGCAGGTGGATGCGTTGGGTCCGCTTCCCACGCGGTGCAGCATGGATCACGATGTCGCTGCTGAGCGGGTCGTGTTCATCCGCCAGGCGGACATCGCACTCGCCACCCTCGAAGAGGGTGAGGAAGACCGAGCGGAAGTTCTCACGAATCGCCGCGAAGGTCTCCGTGAACATCTCGCGGGCAGTGCCGTCGATCTCCTTGAGTGCCTGCCGCAGCGAATCGCGTGCGGCAATGAGATCGTCGCGTTGCGTGGTGAGAAAGTCGAGCCGCTTGACCTCTTCCGCATGTTCCTCGACCGCCAGGAGGTTGACCGGCCCGATGCGTTCCAGCGATTCACCGATCTCGGCCGCCTCCTGGCGCAGGGCGGCGGTCTCGCCCTCCACCGGTTCCGCCTCGGCCAGCAGCGTGTCCAACGGTTTATGCCACTCGCCTTGGATGCGCTCGATCATACCCTGGCGGTGGCCCTGGGCCTCCGTCAGCTCGATCTCCACTCGGTGCATCTCCTCGTTCAGCTCTTCAAGCTCACGCCGGGACTCATCCAGTCGGGCCTCCACCTCGTCCACGGCGGTGTCCGCATCCGAGACGGCCGATTCCGAAGACTGCACGACGCGCTCCAGCTCCTGGATCGCCGCGCGACGATCGGCGAGGCGGTCCGTCCATTCGCTGCGCTGATCGGCTGCAGCACCCGAATCGGCATCGATGCTCGCGAGCTCCTGCGTGAGCCGACCGATCGCAGTGTGGGTCGCCTCGAGTGCCTGGGTGGCTCGGGTTTCGCGCTCGGTTGCCGCTTGCTCTCTGGCCGAGACCTGGACTTCCTCGACTTGCCAGTGCACGCGGCGCTCTCGAGCCGCCTCCTGCTCCTGATCCAGATTGGCGAGCGCCCCTTGCTGCGCGGCGAGATCCTCGCTGAGACGCTCACGATCGACATTTGCGGCCTGCGTTTCCTCCGTCACACGGCGCAAGCGACCCTCTCGCTCCGTGATCCGCTCGGCGACCCGGGCCGCGGTCTGTTGGATCTCGCTGTGGTCCCGCTCGGCGCGCATCTGCGCGCGGCCGGCATCGTCGAGCGCACCGCGCGCTTCCAACGTTGCCGTCCGGGCTCGGCCCAGCCGCTCACGGGCAGACTCGAGCTCCCGCTCGCAGGCCAGGTGTGCGGCTGTCGCATCCTCGAGTGCCTTGTGGAGTGTCTCCAGCCGACCCGTTTGCTCCGACAACTCCTGCGCGAGATCCTCGAGTTCCGCACGTCGCGTGAGCGGTCCGGCTGCCATCGGTCCGGGAAGCAGGACCGCACCGTTGGCCTTCCGGACGAACGTTGCCTCGGCGTCACCCGGCTCACCGGAGCTGAGGAGTGCCTCCACCCATGCGCGTGCGGGATCGCGCACGTCGAGGGAGAGACGCGCGAGGTGGCCACCGCCCGGATGTCGTGGGCCGGGCTGTACCGGCAGCAGCAGTAACGGGCCCGGCGCCACGCGCGCGTGCCAGCGGCGGACGGCCGCCACCGCCTCCTCGTCCCGTACCAGCACAGCCTGCAGCCAGTCGCCGAGGAGTCGTTCCGCGACGACCGCACCCTCGCGATCGATCGCCACGAAGTCGCTGATCGGACCGAGCACGCTCCCCTCGTCGAACTCGCCCAGGTCACCAAGCAATCGCTGGACGGCCGGCGCGAGACCTTCACGATGCCGCTCCAAAGTGGCCAGCGCATCTCGCCGTGCTTCAATCTGAGCGGCCCGTTCCTCGACTTCACGACGTTCGATCCGCACCGCGGTCTCGTGCTCCCGAGCAGCCGCAAGACTGTGGCGGCTCCGTTCCAGGCTGGATGCGGCTTCTCGCTCTTCGGTCTCCGCGGCGACAACGGTCCGTTGTGATTCGGCCACCCGCTCGCGCGTGCGTTGCGCATCGTGTGCCCCAACCTGGCTCCGCTGCTGCACGTCGGCAGCCTGCTGCCGCAGCTCCTCTAAATCCCGCTCCAACGCGGACCGCTCGCCCTGGAGCCCACGCAGCGTCTCAGCCCGCTCCTGTAACTGCTCTTCGAGACGACGGACCGCGTCACGCTGCTGGCGGAGTCGGTCACGAGCCTGGCCTTCGGATGCGGCCCGGAGGTCAAGCTCGGTCTGCACCGATGCGCGCGCCTCCACGGCGGACGCGCGCTCGGCGGCGGCTGCCTGGCGTTCCTCCTCGAGCTGCGCAATGCGCGCTTCCGCCTGCTGCCGCTCCTCGACGGCACGGGCGCGCCGGCCCTGGACATTCTGCAGGCGCTCGTCGGCGAGCTTGAGGTCGCCCTCGAGCCGTTCCACTTCCAACCGCGCCTCCGCCAACCGGCGATTGAGGTCGGATTGACGGCTCGCAGCGGTCGCGCGCGTGTGCTGCGATCGTTCCCGGGCCGTTCCCAACTCGTCGATCCGCTGTCGCACCTGAGGAATCCGACCGCGCAAGAACGTGCCACGGTCCCGAAGCGTGGCGTGCTGTTCGTCAAAGGTCGCGAGATCACGGCGCGCGAGCGTCATGACGAGCGCGAAGCGCCGGGCCGTGAACTCCCGATGCCGCTCCGTCCGCCCCCGTTGGCGTGCGAGGCTCCGCACCTGCGTTTGGACCTCGGAGATCACGTCGTCGAGCCGTTGCAGGTCGACCGTCGTGCGCTCGAGCCGCCGCTCGGTGGTCTCCTTGCGGTTCCGGTAGAGCCCGATGCCCGCCGCTTCTTCGAAGAGCGACCGGCGCTCCTCGGTACGGTCGGACAGCAGCCGATCGATCATCTGCGCCTCGATCACCACCCCGGCATCGCTCCCGAGCCCGGTGCCTTGCAGGAGGTCGCTGACGTCCCGCAGTCGGACTGGCGCC
>JBDHJO010000213.1:0-4919 GCA_039586875.1 Gemmatimonadota bacterium
TCGAGACCCGGTATTTCGAGGTTGAGCCGGGGGGGTGGACGAGTCTCGAGCGCCACCGGCATCCTCACGCCGTGCTCGTGCTGCGCGGTGAGGGCACGGTCGTATTGGGTGGGAACGAGGAACGGATTGTCTGTCACGATGTCGTCTACGTACGGCCGTCGACGCCTCACCAGTTCCGGGCCGACCGCGGGTCCCGACTCGGGTTTCTCTGCATCGTCGATCGGGAGCGGGATCGCCCCGAGCAGCTGGAACAGCCCGAGGAGTGAGACGGCGCGCCTATCCGCGGGCGTTGCGGGAGCGCAACGCCGGGCGTATTTGCGGGACGACAGCGACATCAACTTTGTGAAGTGGAAAACTCTAACATATTGGGAAATAGACAGTTGAAGTGTTGCATCTGGTAGCTAATCCTGGGTGAACCCAACCGGGGGGTCGGCACGGTGATTGCCCCGGACTTCAATTGGAAGCCAAGTCCTGGAGTGCAAGTGAGATAGGGCGGTCGGGCCGGCGCGGACAGCGGCTCGAACCACCGCGAGGAGACAGTGGGCGCAGGAAATCGCTTTCGGGCAGCCAGACGTGTGACCGGCTACCCGCGGGCCGTCGTGTCGGCGGCACGCGGGATCGGTGTGCTGGTTGCCGCGCTCCTGTTCTCCACCTGCCAGCTCGACGAGCTGGTCAACCCGCCCGAGTCGGGGAACATCACGGTCTCGCCGGCGGCACTCAGGGACTCGGCCGCGGTCGGAAGCCTCGCCAACCGGTCACTCGTTGCCGAGATCACCAAGTCCGGGCCGGGTTCGGTGAGTTGGTCGGTCGCGCGGGCGCAGGGGAGTGCCTGGCTGATCATCGAACCGACGAGCGGGGCTGCGCCGGGAACCGTGACCCTCACGATGAACCCGACGGGCCTCGATGCCGGCGTCTACGAGGACACGCTGGTCATCACGGTGAGCGGTGGGGGGAGTGATCCGACCCGCGTCCCGGTGGAGTTCACGGTCCATCCCTGTCATGTGACGGCGATCAGTTCCGGAGCGGAGGTCTCCGATTCCCTCACAACCGCCGACTGTGTGCCCCCGTTTGCGCCCAATCGATTCGCGAAGCTGTACCGGCTGTCCGCTTCCGCCAACGACTCGGTCTCGGTTGCTGTTACCTCCGAGGCGTTCGACGCCTTCCTCTTCGTCGACAGTTCGGGCGTCGGTTCCGGCACGCCGTTCGCTCAGGAAGACAACTGTCTCGGCGTGGCCGGGGATGCCTGCCTCGTGTACCTCCTGCTGCCGGAGGCCGGTGATTACGTCATCGAGGTGACGACGGCCGAGACGCGGGCGACCGGTGCTTTTGCGCTGACCGTCACGCCGCCGCGCCCTCCCGTGGCTCCCACGCAGCCTGCACAGCGACGTGCCAACGGTGTCACGACCATCGGAACGGGAACCACGGTGCCCGATACGACCGTCGTCCTCGAAGCCCGATTGAGCGATCCCGATGAGAGCGATCTGGTGCGGCTGGAGGTCGAGGTGCAGCCGGTCGGCACCGCGTTCACCGGTGCCGCGACCGATTCCAGCGGCCTCGTGCCAAGCAGTGAGGTGGCGCAGGTCACGGTGCGCAACCTCGGTGATGATACGAACTATCACTGGCGATTCCGTGCCATCGATGAGACCGGGCGCGCGTCCGGGTGGACATCGTTCGGTGCGAACGACGAAGGCGCGACAGACTTCCGCGTGGCCGTGCCCGAGGATCCGGATGTCCCGGCAGATATGCGGCAGCTTCGGCAGGACGGTTCGACCGGAGTACCCGTCGGCGGGGTCGTGCCCGAGCAGACCTTGAAGTTCTCCGCCGTCGTTTCGGACGCCGATGCCGGCGATCAGGTCCGGCTCGAGGTCGAGGTGGCACCGGTCGGTACGGCATTCACCAATGCGCCGGGCTTTTCCAGCGTGCCCGTGAGCTCCGGGTCGGCGGCCGTGGTCAATCTCACCGGGCTGTCCGACGATACGGACTATCACTGGCAGGCTCGGACCATCGATCAGGCTGGGCGGGCGAGCGCGTGGGTACCCTTCGGTGGCAACGACGAGGCCGAGCCCGACTTCCGGGTATCGGTGCCGGCGGCACCCGAAGCGGCCACCGGGCTTGCACAGTCGCTGCCCGACAGCACCACATCCATTGCGGTTGGGGGGGTGGCGACAGCTCTGCCGCTCGTGGTGAGTGCCATCGTCACCGATCCGGACGTTGGTGACAACGTCCGCCTGGTTGCCGAGGTGGTCCCGGTCGGCCAGCCGTTCACTGCCCTGAGTACGGACACGGGGGCGTTCGTGGCGTCCGGCGCGCGGGCCTACGTGGCCGTGGATGGGCTCGCCGACGACACCGATCATCACTGGCGCGTCCGGGCACTCGACGAGACGGGACGCGACGGGCCATGGGTGTCGTACGGTTCGAATGGTGAGTCCGACGCGGACGTTCGCGTCGCGGTCCCGCAACTGCCGGATGCCCCGACCGCCCTCCAACAGCTGGCCCTCGACGGAACCACACCGTTGGACACGGGGTCCGTGATCCCGGAGCACGGCTTCGTCATCGCGGCAGCGATCGATGATCCGGACGCGGGCGACCAGGTGCGGCTCGATGCAGAAGTTCGCAAGGTCGGGGAGGCGTTCACCGGCGTCCCGACGGACTCCACCGAGCTCGGCAGTGGAGCGCGAAGCGATACGATCACGGTCACTTCGCTCGATGACGATACCGGTTACCGGTGGCGTGTTCGAACGCGGGACCAGAGTGGACGCAAGAGCAGTTGGGTCTCCTTTGGCGCGAATGCCAGCGACGCGGCCGACGTCATCGTGGCGGTCCCCGCTGTGGCACTCGCCTTTACGGTCGATCCGTCGGACGCCTCCGCCGGAGCGCAAGTTGCGCCAGCGGTCAAAGTGACCGCGCTCGAATCATCCGGCCTTGTGGACACGGCGTATACCGGATCGGTGTCCGTCACCCTCGGCGGCGGCACCCCCGGCGCAGTCCTGGGTGGCACAACGACCCGGACGGCTGCCGTGGGCGTTGCCACCTTCGATGACCTGTCGGTGAACCTCGCGGGCGTTGGGTACATCCTGAACGCCACGGCGACAGGCCTCGCCGACACGACCAGCGGTGCGTTCGACGTGGTCCCCAGCGTGGCGGCCAGGCTCGAGTTCACACAGGAGCCCTCCGCCACCGTGGCCGGTGAGAACCTGAACCCCACGGTGACCGTGACGGCACGCGACGCACTCGGGAACGTCGCGGCATCCTTCACCGGAACCGTTGATGTGGGCATCGTGGCGGGGAGCGGGAATGCCGCCGGTACGCTATCGGGGACCGCGTCAGTCGCTGCGGTGAATGGTGTGGCGACATTCGGCACACTGAGCATCGATCGCACGGCGACGGACTATCGACTCGCGTCGGCGTCGGGCGCGCTGACGCCGGATACAACCACGGCCTTCGCCATCCTGCCGGCGAGCCCGGCGACGGTGTCCGCGAAGGCCGGGCAGGGGCAGACGGCCGTCGTCGGGACTGCGGTTGAGACGCCGCCGTCCGTGCTGGTTTCAGACGCGTTCGGCAATCCGGTCCCCGGCACACCGGTCGCATTCGTCCAGAGCGGAACCGGGGCGGTTGCCGGGAGCCCGGCAAATGCCGATGCCAACGGTATCGCCACGGTCGGAAGCTGGACGTTGGGTACGAGCGCCGGAGTCGAGAGCGATACGCTGACCGCGGCGGTGGCTGGTGCGGACCCCGTGATATTCGTCGCCAGCGCCACGGTTGCCGGTGCTGCCGAGCTCGTGGTCGTAGCCGGTTCTGGACAGTCGGCTGTCGTCGCAACGCCCGTAACCACGGCTCCCGCGGTGCGGGTGGACGATCAGTTCAACAACCCGGTGGAGGGAGCCATCGTCACCTTCACGCCGTCGGGGAGCGGAACGGTCACTGGGGGGCCCGTCTCCTCCGGTGCCGATGGTGTCGCAACCGTTGGTGGGTGGACGCTGGGCACCGTCGCCCGCGTGAACAGTGACACCCTGCGAGTCTCCTCGACGGGTGCACCGGAGATCCTCATCGTGGCGTCGGCGCGCGCGGCGGCGCCGTTCGCCGACAGCAGCGCGGCAGACGTGCCGAATGGGACTGCCGGTGCGGCGACTGCGATAGTCATCACGATCCGGGACCGGTGGGACAACAAGGTCCCCGGCGTGAAAGACCAAGTGGTGGTGACCGTCGGCGGCACGAACGCCGGCGCGAGTGTCGCGGCAATCGTCCAAGGCAGCGACACGACATACGCGACGAGCTACGTCCCCACGACCGCCGGTACGGATCAGGTGACGGTCACGGTGGGCGGCGCAGCGATCACCGGGAGTCCGTACGCCAGTGTCGTCGCTCGCAGTCAGCATCGGCGGTGCAAATGCGGGTGCGGGCGTTGCCCCCGTTGAGAACAGCGCCGGAACGACGTACCGCACCGCCTACCGGCCGACGACGGCAGGCGAGGACGCCATCACCATTCAGCTGAACGGCACCCCGATCAGCGGAAGCCCGTATACGAGCGCAGTGAGTGCCAGCACTCCCGTCGCTGCCCAGTCCTCGGCCCTGGTGCCGAACGGGGTGGCCGGGAGCCCCACGACGATCGTGGTCACGGTGCGCGACGGGTTCGGGAACAAGGTGCCGGGCGCGCCTGGAGCGGTCGCCATGAGTGTCGGCGGGACCAATGCGGGCGCTCCGGTCTCGGCGGTGAGCGAGAACGCCGCCGACACGACCTACCTGACCAGCTACACCCCGAACGCGACCGGCACGGACGACATCACCGTCGAGGTCGGTGGAAACGAGGTTCCGGGAAGTCCCTTTGCGAGCAATGTCACGTCGGGGAGCGGATCTCCAGCGAACTCTACAGCGAGCGTGAACGGCGGCACCGCGGGTTCGGCAACGAACATCGTGATTAC
>JBDHJO010000214.1:0-4340 GCA_039586875.1 Gemmatimonadota bacterium
GGGCCGGACCGTCTCTATCTCACGGTGCAACAAGCCGAGTTGGACATTTGGGTGGCGGATGTGGAGGTGGAGCGGTAGAGGACGCTCGGGACGGCGCACACCGCACTCGGGATTCCCCGGAAGATTTTCCCACAACCTCCGCAATTGCCGCTGTCTACGGACGGGCCGAACGTCGTCAGGCCAACGGAGGGCCGGGGACTCGATCCGAAGGAGAGCGCGGCTGCGTCAGCAGCCGCAGCTTCTCCGAAGGACACCGAGGCGACCGCAAATCGCCGCAGGTAACCCTCAGGGGATTGCTCCTGGCGGTTCTCAAGTTTCTGCCGAGTTTCTGCGTTTCGCCGTTGTCCTCTGCAAACCGTTATCACGCTGAATCGTTGCGCACCTGACCTTCTGCTTTCCTGTGTATTCCCTCGCTTCCTTTGACGGCAAGACGTTCCCAAAACCTTCCCAACGAGCGTTTGCTGCGGGTGAGCCGCTCACCGGTCGTCCTCGATCCATAGTGCATCCATGGACTGAAGCGGGTTTCCGCGGAAGGGACTGCGTAGGCCGCGGATGTGGCGCCGGACCACCGCCGTTTCGTCGAGGGGAAGCAGGAAGGTGACTGGAAGGTCCGCCAGGATGAGGGGAGCCAGATCGCCGTAGAGCGAATCGATGACCGTCGTGTCCGCCGTCGCCTCGATCGCGAGCAACAACCGGGTGACCTCGACGTTCGAGTATCCGGGCACCGGGGGCGTCCACATGTTCCCGTCCCCTCGGGTCGTGTCGCCACCGAGATACCCGAGGTGGCCATCGACGTGGTTGAAGTATGGAAGCACAAACGCATCGTAGTCCCTTTGGCGGACGGCGCCGGCGAGCGCCCCGAGCTCCAGCGGCTGGATCTGCATGTCGATCCCGATGCGGCGTAGCGCAGCCTGGATGAACACGACGGCCTGCTCTTGCGCACCACCCGGCATCAGCAGCGTCGTAAGCGTGAAGGGTTGCCCGTCGCGGGTGCGTACGGATGCTGCCGTCGGTCGCACCCATCCGGCGTTCTCCAGCAACCTGTTGGCACGCGCGGTGTCATACGCGAGCGGTTTGGGCAGCGCGCCGCGCCAGTATTGGCGTTCCGTGAACGGGACGTCGGTGATGCGGTACTCGTCGGGCAGGTGAAGGAGGCGCATGAGCGCGCGACGGTCAATCGCGTGGGTTAGCGCCGCACGGACCCCGGGATCGCCGAGGGCGGCGTTTTGGTGGTTCCAGAAGATGGTGAGCAGCCAGGGGATGTTCGGCCACACGTGACGGTAGATCTCGAATCGTCCGTCGCCCTGCAGCGTGGCGAGATCGGCCGTGTTGACCCTGGTGACGATGTCAACGTTGCCGCTCAGCAGTTCCACGAGGGACAATTCGGACCCGAACTTTATGCGCACCCGGTCGATGGCGGGTTTGCCGGCGTAGAAATCGGCGTTCGCCGAAAGTTCCACCATCGTCCGCGGCACGTGGCGCACGTACCGGTACGGTCCATTGCCCACCGGCTGGGTCCAGAATGCCCATTCGTAGAACGTGCTCGGATTCCGGCCTTCCAGGTGATGCCGCGGCCAGTAGACCGTCCACGCAAGGAAGTTGCTTCGAGGGCGGCCGTAATGGAGCGACAGCGTGGTATCGTCATGCACCCGGACGGAATCGAGGTCGTGCCATACCGTCTCGAATCGGACGTCTGGGTGGGCCATCAGTTCGATGGAGAAGCGGACATCGTCCGCCGTGACGGGTTGGCCGTCGTGCCATCTCACGCCGGAGCGTAGGTGAAGCACCCAATCCCGGTAATCCGGCGAATGCTCCCAACTCCTGGCCAGGCGTCCGACGAGGCGCCCGGTCTCGTCATGTTCTGCGAGCGGAAGGAACATCAGGAACCACGACTCGCCAGGCATGACCGGGCCGAACAGGCGCTCGTCGGCCTCGTACAGCACCGTGACCGTGGACGCCCTGTCCGGGTTACCCTCCACACCGCATCCCAGCATACCGGCGATCGCCAGGCTTAGCGCTGTCAGGAACGCCCGCCGCGATCGGCTGGGCGGCGAGCGCGGGTCAGTGCGATCCGGCGGGTGCACCATTACGGCCCGTCGTCCCACCAGAGGTCGCCAAGGCTTGCGAAGGGATCGCCGCGTGGTGGGCTCACCAGACCCTGTAGCCGGCGATCGACGGCCCACATCCGCGCAAGCGGAAACAGGTACGTGACGGGAATGTCGCGTGCGAATTCCCGCCACGCCAACCGGTAGAGTGAATCGACCACCTGCGGTTTCGCCACCGTGTCGGCGGCTTGCAGCAGCCGCGCCACCGCGGCGTTCCGGTAGCCCAGGAACGATTCGGCGCCGAAGGTCTGCAGATGTCCCGGGCTCCAGAAACCGAGGGCGGCATCGAACTCGCCGCGGCGCTGCCGGCTCCAGAACACCCCCAGGCCGCCTCCCACCGGCTCCACCTCGACGGCGATGCCCACCTGGCGCAGACGCTCCTGCACCAGCACGGCGATGCGGAGCGCCTCGCCTTCCGGCGCCAGCAGGGTGAACGCGAGGGGGGTGGTGCCGTCGTCGCGCACTCCGTCGCGGTCGCGGTCAGTCCAGCCGGCATCGGCGAGGAGGGCACGCGCCCGATCCGGATCGTAGGCCAGGGGCGCGGGCAGGTGGGGCACGAGGCGGTCGGTATAGGGGACGTCTGCGATGGGCAGGGCTTCCGGTAGCTGCAGCAGCCCAACGAGCTCACGTCGGTCGATCGCGTGGGTGATGGCGCGACGGACCTGCGCGTGCTTGAGGATCGAATGCCGATGGTTGAAGAAGATCGTGAACTTCGCGAAGTCGTTCGCGAACTCGCTGTTCCAGGTGAAGGTGAATCGCGGGTCGCGTGCGATCGGAGCGCGACTTGCCGGGTCGAGTTCGACCACGTGGACGTTCCCGGCGAGCAGTTCGGGGATTCCGCTCCCGCCGGTCCCGAACTTGAACGTGACGCGCTCGATGCGGGGCGTGCCGAGGTAGAAGTCTGGGGTGGCTTCGAGCTCGAGGGCCGTTTTGGGTACGTGGCGCAGGTAGCGATACGGACCGTTCCCGATCGGGTGTCGCCAGAACTCCCAGTCGTAGAACGCCGCGGGATCCAGCGTGTCGAGCACGTGCTTGGGGTAATACGCCTGATAGGTGTCCAAGGGTGTCGAACGCGTGGACCGATACACGAAGGTCGAATCGTCGATGACCTGGATGGTTGCGTCGAGGAACCACCAGTAGCCCACCTCGGGCCGGCTCAGGAGTCCTGCCGTGAACGCGATGTCTGCGCTCGTGACCGGCACCCCGTCGTGCCAGCGTGCGCGGGTGTCCAGATGCACGATCCAGCTGCGATAATCAGGCGCCGGCTCCCAGGCGCGCGCCAAGCGCGGTTCGATCGTGCCGTCCCGAGCGTACTGCACTAAGGGCAGGAACATCAGGAGCTTCGCTGAATGGTCGAAACGCGGTCCGAGGAGAGCCTCATCGCCGGGCGCGAGCATCACGAGGCCTGTATCGTTCAGCGCGTCGGATCCCCCGCAGGCCGTCACGAGCGCGCTCACGAGGACCGCGGCAACGAGGGGAACCCCGGTGCGATCCAGCAACTCAGTCATGTGATGACCTCGGCTGGGACTCGTCTAAGGTAGGGCTTGGGTCCGAGGTCAGCCAGAAATGAGGCCGGAGAGGGACAAAGAGCCGGCAGGCATCGCACCTTCCGGCTCTTTCGGCTTGGCGAAACGCTACTGAGTTTCGCAAGTCTCAGGTGGAAGATGTGGTTTCGCGCGTCGTGGTGCAATCAGTCATGGTGGCTCGGTGGGTCCCGGCGGTGGGATTCGAATCGGAAGAGCCCTTGTAGGTTCGCAACGAATGGCCATCCCGCGCATGAATCCGGTTATTGGCATCGCTGAGGACGAGTGATCTTGCCCCTGCGGCTCGGAACCGGTTGTGGGTCCCAGCGGCAATGGCCATTTGGCTTCCAGGGTTTCGTCTCCGATGTTGGTGCTGACGTGGCGAATCTGGCAAACGCGACGGTCTCGCACACCGTTGGGCGCACGCCCTTGTGGGTTCGAATCCCACCGTCAGCACCGCCGCGCTTGACTCGGCCCACCGCCGAGCGTACGATGAAATCAGGTGTGCGAGACCGCGTAGCCAGTTCGCTATGCAAGTGAGCCGAGGAGGCATGTGCCCCTCGGCTTTTCTTGTTCTTGTTCCCGAAGGGCTTGCGCCCGGCGGTTTTCAAGTTTCTGCTGAGTTACTGCTTCTCGCTGCTATCCTCTGCTAATCGTTGTCAGGCTGCGCCGAATACCCGTCTGCTCGTTTGCGTTCCTTTGTATTCCTTTG
>JBDHJO010000215.1:0-4339 GCA_039586875.1 Gemmatimonadota bacterium
GCAGCCTTCGGCGGGGACATATCCGGCACTGCCGCGGTGAGTTCCTGCCACAATGTGGCATCAGGTGTGATAAGGGAAGAGTATCGTTTATACCCAAGGCGGTCTCGTTGCACCACGAAACCCGATCGCTCGTCTCGGTTTTCCTTCGGCGCCAACGACTCGGTGAATGCAACGCGGTTTCTGTTGAGGTCGCCGGTGAAGCAGGCGCTCGGGCCAGGGAGCGCAAACGACTTGCCACGTCAGAGCTGCGAACGTAAGTAGAACGCCATACCTCCCGACACTCGGAGTACACCATGGCCGGACTTCAATCGTATGCGGGGATCGCGCGCGCGCCGTTCCTGCTGCTTCCCTTCACGCTCGTGGCCTCGGGTGCCGCCGCATCGGCCTACGAAAACGGATTCGACGCGTTGCACACTGCGCTCGCACTGTTGGGCCTCGTGGCTCTCCACGTGGCCGTCAACTCCCTGAATGAGTGGAGTGACTACCGCACGCGGATCGATTTCGAGACCGAGCGCACACCGTTCTCCGGTGGGAGCGGGACGCTCCCGGCCGGCGGGCTCTCGAGCGATACCGCACTCTGGTTCGGGTTGGGGTGGGCAGCCGTGGGGCTCGCGGTCGGCATCTGGTTCCTCACCAAGATCGGCATGGTGCTTCTGCCTATCATGGCGGCCGGCGCAATTCTGGTGCTTGCCTACACGGACGTCCTCGCGCGGATTGGCCTCGGGGAGATCGCGGCCGGCCTCGGCCTCGGGGCGCTGCCGGTGATGGGGACGGCGATGGTCCAGGACGGGTTCCTCGGGCCCGCGGGGATCGCCGCGGGTGTTCCGGCCTTCTTCATGACGTTCAACCTGCTCTTGCTGAACGAGTTTCCGGACGAGGCGGCCGATCGCAAGGGTGGACGCCGTAACCTGATCCTGCTCCTCGGGCGAAAGCCCGCGGCGATGATCTACGTGCTTGCCGGTGTGCTGACGCCGGCCTCGATCATCGCGGCGGTCGCCATGCAGGTCCTGCCGCTGTTCGCCCTGGCGGCGACCCTGCCGTCACTCCTCCTCGTCAAACCGTTCGGATGGGCGTTCGGTGACACGGCGGAACCGGTACCGATCCCCGCGATGGGGGCGAACGTGGTGTGGAACCTCTCGACGAACAGCGTGCTGGCTGCGGCACTCGTGGCGGCGATGCTGCTGTGAGCCTGCCCTAGCGCCCGCGCGAGAGTGACCGGTAGTACTCCTCGACGAGATCACGGTACTGCGGGGGGACATCGTCCGCGCCGCCGGTGAAGTAGCGCTCGGGGTCTTCGACTGAGAGCTCACGCCGCAGCGCGAACTCGAATTCCTTGAGCCCGGCGATCACGGACTCTCTGAGCAGCGACAACCCGCGTGGATCGCCGATGTCGAGGCGCTCGAGCGACCGGATCTCGCCCGCGATCTCTTCGAGCCGCTCGACGTCGATACCGTCGTCGGACAGCCGGTCGCGCAGCTCGCTCAACTCGGCGCGTCGACGACCCAGTTCCTGCTGAAACTGTCGGCGCTCCTCGGGAGAAAGTTGCCCTCGGGCACCGCCTTGCGGCAGACCGCCGGGTTGACCCGGCTGCTGGCCCTCCGGTGCCGGCTGCGTTCCCTGTTGTTCGTCCGTACCGTCGGCGGCGCCGCGGACGCGATCCTCGAGCGACTCGAGCGACTGCACGAGGTCGCGCGTGTCCTCGAGCGATTCCTCGAGCCGCTGCTCGCGGGACTGACCGACCGCGCCGAGCGCATCGCGGATGCCGTCCTCCATCCGGTCGAGATCTTGCTCGATCTGCTCCTCGAACGCCTGCGCGTATTCCGGCTCACGGCCTTGGACGACGCCACGCGAATACAGGATCTTGTCGGCCACCCGTCCGTCGCGCATCGCGCGCGCGACGTCGCGGAGCCGATCCGCAGCATCGGGTTGGTCCTCACGCGCATCGCGGGCGAGGCCCGTGAGCTGGCGCTCGAGATCTTGCGCTTCCTCCGCCATCGCGTTCTTCCGCTCGACCAGCCGTTCGATACGCTCGCGATCGGTCGCGCGGTCGCCGGTCAAGCGATCGACCTCGCGCTGCACGTCGTCTTGCTGCTCGGTCAAACGCTGCGCGCGCTCCAGCGCATCCTCGATGTCGCGCGTCAGACCCTCGGACCGGCTGCGGTCGAGGAGGCGACGGGCGTCTCGCAACCGATCGAGGGCGGACTGGCCCCGTGCGGTGCCCTCCTCGCTCGAACCGGCAGCGGCGCGACGCATCGCTTCGGCCGCATCCCGCAGCTCTCGGGCGGTTTCCTCCAGCTCCGGTCGTGACTGCTCTCGCGACAGCCGCTCCAGTCGGCGGGCGGCTTCCTCGACCTCCTCGGCGAGTTGCCGTTGAGCATCCCCGCCGCCCCCCCCGCCGTCCTGTTGCTGGGCGCGCGCGCGCATCCGCTCGTTCTCCTGCTGCTGCCGGCGCGCCAGCTCCTCCAATTTCTCGAGCAGTTCGTCCACCTGCTGGCTCGCCTCCTGGCGATCGCCGCGGTCCACGCGCTCGTACTGGTTCCGGAGCTTGTCCAACTCGAGCTCGAAGAGATCGGCGAGCTCGTCCGCATTGGACGCTTGGCCGCCGCCACCGCCGCCGCCCGATTCCTGTGAGATCTCACGCTCCCGGAACGCCGACTCCGCGCGCTGGAGATGCTGCAGCGCAACCTGCTCCGGTGACAACGCAGCCTGTGGCTGCCGCTCACCGAGCCGCGCCTCGGCCTGATCCATCGCCTCGATGGCCTGCGGCAGGGCCTCCGCGATGATGCGGAACGTGGAGTCGACCGACATCACGCCGCGGCTCTCCATCCGCGACACGAGCGCCTGCACTTCCTCCCGCAGCCGGCCCTGTGCCAGCGTCAACGTCGTGAGATTCTCGCGGAGTTCCTCAGCGTCGTAGTCGAGCGAGTCACGGATGAGCTTGAACGTGGCCGACACGATCTGCCGTTGCCGAGCGGAGAGTTCGCCCACACTCGCACCGCCGCCGCCGCCGCTCTGTTCCCCGCGTGACTCGGCCTGGCGGAACCGTTGATCGAACGGTCGGATCTCCAGGAAGAAGATGTCGGTGGCGTTCCGCTGGGGGCCCGCCACGCCGTTACCGTCGGCAACGCGCGCGTGGTACGCCAGGAAATCGCCGGGAACGAGCCCGTATTCCTCCAGGTACAGCGTATGACCGGCGGTGACGCCTTGGCGTCTGCCCGCACCGTCGTACAGCGAGATGATCTGCTCGCGCCCGCCGTTCACGGAATACACGAGCTCGACCGATTCCACGGCGAAGTCATCTTCCGCCTCGACCTCGAGGAATACCTCATCGATGGATGTGACGGACATGTCTCGTCCCGGCGTGGTGAACCGGACCGCCGGCTCGAGATCCTCGAGCACATCGATGAAGTAGTCCGGCGAGGCCGGGACGTCGGTACCGCCGGCACTGCGCAGGATCACGCGGTACGTCCCAGGCGCGGTCACCTCGAGTTCCGCCGTCAAAGAGGTGCCGTCCATCGCGACGAGGGCAACGGTGTCCTGTTCGTTCACGATGAGCGCGCCGGCCGCCACCGGAAGCGTCGGCCGGACCGAGACCCGCACACGCGTCCCCGCCACGGCGGCAATGTCACCGGTGTTCTCCTCCAACCGAGGTGCAAGCCCGGTGTACGCCGGGAATCGGTATTCCAGATCGACGCGATCGACATACGGTAGATCACGCACGGTGACACGGAACGGCCGCGACCGGACGCCGCCGGCTTCGACGAAGTACTCGGCGTCGACGTCGACGTTGAAGACGAGGAATTCCCAGGTGCCGCGACCGTCGTCCCGGGCCATGGGCCAGCGCTGCCACTCGCCGTCCGCACCACGCCGAAGCACGAGGGTGACGTCCTCGGCATCGAAGTTCTGCAGCAGCGCGGTGACCTGGAGATCCGCGCCCCGCGGCAGCTCGAGATCGCCCGGCTCGACGGCGATCGTGAATGGGCTGACCGCCTCGGCGCGCCAAGGTGTCAAGAGAAATGGTGCGCCGTGCACGGCGAATCCCGGCCGGAGGAGCATGAGGGCGACGCCAACGGCCATAACGCCCCCGAGTGCTCCCGAGACGCGGGTGAGGCGCGGTCGCTCGATCCGGCGGCCGTCCTCGAGGGCTGCGCAGCTCTCGACCGCACGCTCGACCAGGCGCTGCACGAGCGCGGGCGAGATATGGCTGTTCCGGGCATCGAGCTCGTGGGTACCGAACTCCACGGCACTCGACACTTCGCCGGACAGCTCGTGCGCGTGTTCTTCGAGGTAGAGTGCCACCTGTTCGTCCGTCACCCGGCGAGCCATCGGACGGATGAGG
>JBDHJO010000041.1:0-29809 GCA_039586875.1 Gemmatimonadota bacterium
CGGCTGCCTACATGGCGCCGGAACGCTTCTACGGTGAGCCGGCATCAGCGCAAAGCGATCTGTACGCCCTCGGCCTGATCCTCTACGAGGTCGTCACAGGCACAGCGGCGCTGACGGTCTCGTCCCCGCTCGAATGGCCCTCGGCGCATGCGATCTCGGCCCCCAGCGATCCCTCGGCGATCGTCACCGATACGGATCCAGCGCTGGTGCAGGTCATCATGCGGTGTCTCGAGAAGGACGCCGCGAACCGGCCGTCATCCGCTGCGCAGGTCGCGGCAGCCTTGCCGGGTGGCGACCCTCTGGCCGCGGCAGTCGCGGCCGGTGAAACCCCCTCGCCCGAGCTCGTCGCGGCATCCGGCGAGGAGGGCACGCTCCCTCGCGGCAAGGCGGTGGCGTGGTTCGCCACTGCTGTCGCAACGCTGGGGCTTGCCGTCTGGTCGGTCTCCTCGGTGCTGTTGATCAATCATACGTCGATGCCGTTCGACACCGGAGCGCTCGAGCGCCAGGCGCGTGAGCTGATGGTCTCGCTTGGTTATACGACCCCACCGGCAGACTGGCGGTCGTTATGGCGGAGGGACACGCGGCGCGAGCCCCACATGATACGGCTCACCTATCGCCAGAGCCCGCAGTCGTTGTTCGAGACCGTGCAGAATCCGACCCCGTGGCCCGAGTTTCCCGAAGACGCGCGGATGTATTTGGATTCCCGGGGACGCTTGCTCGGTCTGGACATTGGAGGCGACCGCGACTACTCCGATACCACGGGCGCGAAACCAACGGACTGGGAACCGATGCTTGCCGCGCTCGGCGCCGACGCGCCACCGGTTCCGTCCACACCGGGTCGTTGGCCTCCGGCATTCTATGCCGATACGCGCGCGGCATGGACGGCGACGATCGACGGTGTGCCCCACGACGTGGAGGCTGCCTCCCTGCGGGGGCGACCGGTGTCGCTCCGAGTCAAACCCGTCGATGCACCTGACGAACGACCAGTTGCGCAACGCGGTGCCGGCGCGCTGAGAAGCGCCATCACCTCGTTCACGGTCATACTCGTTCTTGCACTCTTGGTCACGTTGGCGCGCCGCAACGTGCGGCGCGGACGTGGCGACCGGCCGGGTGCGACCCGATTGGCGCTCGCCGTCGGGCTCACGTTCGTGATCGGATTTGCCGTCACCCGGCACTGGAATTTCGAGGCGCCCAACCTCGTGGCCCAAGGCATCTTCTACACGGTGCAGCTGCCGTTAACACTTGGCGTCCTGGTCTGGTTGGGATATGTCGGGGTCGAGCCGTACGTCCGTCGGCGGTGGCCGTTCCTCTTAGTCGGCTGGGCGCGGTTGCTCGAGGGAAGAATCCGCGATGGACTCGTGGGTCAAGCGCTTTTGGCCGGGGTCACCGTCGGAGCGATACTCGCGACGATGCGCGCTGGCCTCCAGATGCTGATGGCCTCAGTGGGAACGAGCAGCCCGTATCTGTACCGTGATGGCTGGCAGTGGGTGGCAAGCCCGTTGTTTGCCATTGGCGGAACCATCTTTGGGAGTGTCGTCCTGGTCGGTTTGCTCGTCGCCGCTCGTCTGTTCTTGCGACGCGATTGGGCAGCATGGTGGGTGATCGGCATGTTCGTGGCCGTCGTCGCCATGGGCGGTGGCAACAGGGCGGATGTCGTGCGGGCAGACCTACCCATGTGGGTGCTCCTGCTCATTGGGGTGACGTCGGCCGCGCTCGCGATGTGGCTGTTCAGGCGGTTTGGACTTCTCGCGCTGGTGATTGCGGGTTCGGTCAACGGCATGCTCCTCGATGCGCCGTTGACGCTCGATCCCGCGCACTGGTACTTCTGGCGCGGCGCGTGGGTGATGGCGATCGTGCTCGTGCTCGCCGTGTGGGGATTCGTGAACGTGCTCGGGAAACAGTCGCTGATACCGGTCGAGGCGCTGGACAGTTGATGCGACGCACCGGTTCGCAGCGCATCGCCGACAGTGGTGTGGTCGCCTAAGATGGATGGCTCCGCGTTGGCACGGCGTACCAGGATCCCGATGTCCAACGCCGCTCTTCGCGGCGGAGCTCGATGCATTGACCGCAGCCGGGAGCTGCGAAGGGGGCCAGCGCGGGGTTGCGGTCGGTGCGAACTATCTAGCACAGCGGGTAAGCTGACGAGGAGTGGGTTGGTGGCTCTGGTCGTTCTTCTCAGAGGGGTCAACGTCGGTGGTCACAAGACGTTCCGCCCCAAGCTGCTGGCCGAGGAACTGCGGCACCTCGACGCCGTCAACATCGGTGCGGCTGGGACCTTCGTGATCCGAAAGCCGATCACGCAGACCCGACTCCGTGAGGAGCTGACGCTCCGGCTGCCGTTCGACACCGAAATCATGATCTGCAAGGGGCGGGACCTGCTGGCGGTGACGTCGCGGGACTGGTTTGCGGGCGAGCGGGACAGCCCTGACATCGTGCGCTTCGTAAGTGTCCTGGCCAGAACGCCTCGTCTCTCCCCGTCTTTGCCGTTTGGTCTGCCGTCCGACGACCAGTGGCTTCTCAAGGTGTTGGTACGGGAAGGGCGGTTCGTCGTGGGGATGTACCGACGCCACATGAAGGCCATCAGTCACCTCGGTGCATTCGATCGACTCTTTGGGGTACCGGCGACCACGCGGAATTGGAACACCGTCGCCGCTATCGCGCGGGCGTTGGGGGGATCGGAAACCTGAACGTCGCCCGTGAGCCTTCGATACCATCGTGATAACTTAGGAGAGCGCCAGCACGGAATGCGGAACGCCTTCCGCGGAATTCCGGAAGCAGCTGACCCCACGAGTGCGACAAGTACAACCACGGAACGGGATGAGTCATGAACGCGAATGGCGGTGATAAGGGAGGTGGGTGCCCGGTGGCACACGGGAACCCCCAAGCGATGAAAGCGGGCACCTCGAACCGCGACTGGTGGCCCAATCAGCTGAACCTCGGGATTCTCCACCAACACCCCCCCACATCCAATCCGATGGGCGAGGAGTTCGACTACGCTGAGGAGTTCAAGAAGCTCGATCTCAAGGCCGTGAAGCAGGATCTCTATGATCTGATGACCGATTCGCAGGACTGGTGGCCGGCCGACTATGGCCACTACGGGGGGCTGTTCATCCGCATGGCCTGGCACAGTGCGGGCACGTACCGCACCGGTGACGGGCGCGGTGGAGGTGGAACCGGTGCCCAGCGCTTCGCGCCCCTCAACAGCTGGCCGGACAACGCCAATCTCGATAAGGCGCGCCGGCTGCTCTGGCCGATCAAACGGAAGTACGGCAACAAGCTCTCCTGGGCAGACCTCATGATCCTCGCCGGCAACTGCGCGCTGGAGTCCATGGGGTTCAAGACCTTCGGTTTCGGGGGCGGGCGCGAGGACATCTGGCAGCCCGAGGAGGACATCTACTGGGGGAAGGAAAGCGAGTGGCTCGGCGACAAACGTTACTCCGGTGATCGGGAGCTGGAGAACCCTCTCGCCGCCGTGCAGATGGGTCTCATCTACGTGAACCCGGAAGGGCCGAACGGCGAACCGGACCCGGTCGCGTCGGGCCGAGACATTCGCGAGACCTTCGCGCGTATGGCGATGAACGACGAAGAAACGGTCGCCCTCACCGCCGGCGGGCACACGTTTGGCAAGACTCACGGTGCCGCCGATACCGCTCATGTCGGCCCGGAACCCGAAGGCGCGGCCATGGCAGCGCAAGGCCTCGGCTGGATCAGCAGTTACGGCAGCGGCAAGGGCGGAGACGCCATCACCAGCGGGATCGAGGGCGCGTGGACGCCGAAGCCGACCCAGTGGGACATGGGGTACTTCGACATGCTGTTCGGTTACGAGTGGGAGCTGACGAAGAGCCCCGCCGGCGCGTGGCAGTGGGTCGCGAAGGATGTAGCCGATGAGGATATGGTGCCGGACGCGCACGATCCGTCGAAGCGTCACCCGCCCATCATGACCACCGCGGACATGGCGATGCGGATGGACCCGATTTACGAGCCGATCTCGCGGCGTTTCCACCAGAACCCCGACGAGTTTGCAGACGCGTTTGCCCGGGCGTGGTTCAAGCTCACGCATCGCGACATGGGCCCGCGTGCGCGTTACTTGGGTGCAGAGGTCCCGGCTGAGGACCTGATCTGGCAAGACCCCGTTCCCGCCGTCGATCACGATTTGGTTGATGCGCAGGACGTCGCCGCACTCAAAGACAAGGTGCTCGCCTCGGGACTGTCCATCGCCGAGCTCGTCTCCACGGCGTGGGCGTCGGTGGCGACCTTCCGTGGCTCCGATTACCGCGGCGGCGCGAACGGCGCACGGATCAGGCTCGCTCCGCAGAAGGACTGGGAGGTCAACCAGCCGGCGCAGCTCGCCAAGGTGCTCGATGCCCTCGAAGGTGTTCGGAAGGATTTCAACGACGCGCAGTCCGGCGGGAAACGGATCTCCCTCGCCGACATGATCGTTCTTGGCGGCGGTGCGGCGGTCGAGCAGGCCGCAAAGGCCGCAGGCCACGACGTCGAGGTCCCGTTCACGCCGGGACGCACGGATGCCTCTGCGGAGCAGACCGACGTGGAGTCGTTCGCTGTCCTCGAGCCGTGCGCTGACGGGTTCCGGAACTACCTCAAAACCAAGTACTCGGTGTCAGCGGAGGAGCTGTTGGTCGACAAGGCACAGCTCATGAGGCTGAGCGCACCCGAGATGACGGTGCTCGTCGGCGGCATGCGCGCGTTGCATGCGACCGTCGGCCCATCGAACCACGGTGTGTTCACCGATCGGCCGGGCACACTCACGAACGACTTCTTCGTGAACCTGCTCGACATGGGCACGGAGTGGAATGCGACCTCGAAGGACGAGGACGAGTTCGAAGGTCGTGATCGCATCACGGGTGCGGTGAAGTGGACCGGTACCCGCGTGGATCTGATCTTCGGGTCGAACTCCCAGCTCCGCGCGATCGCGGAGGTGTATGCGCAAGCCGATTCGCAGGAGAAGTTCGTCCGTGACTTCGTTGCGGCTTGGGACAAGGTGATGAATCTGGATCGGTTCGACCTGCGCTGATAGCAGGGTATGACCCTCGGGCGCTGCCGAGTACGGTGGCGTCCGAGGGGGCCCACATTGCTTCCTTCCTCCCGAGGAGCTGCCCCATGTCCGAAGACACTGCGCCCGCCGCAAGCCGCACTCCCTGGCATCTCTGGGTGGTCGGGATCCTGGTTCTGCTGTGGGACGTCGTCGGCGCGTACGACTACCTGATGACGCAGACGCAGAACGAGTCGTACATGAGCCAGTTTACGCCCGAACAACTGGAGTACTTCTACGGCTTCCCGACATGGGTCGTGGCGTTCTGGGCACTGGCCATATGGGGCGGCTTGCTCGGCACGATTCTCCTGTTGCTGCGGAAGCGTCTGGCTGCTCCAGTGCTCCTCGGCTCCTTCGCCTCGATGGTCGTTACATCCATCTACAACTTCGTGCTCTCCGACGGCTTGGAGGTGATGGGTGGAACGGGTGCCGCCTTCACCGCGGTCATCTTCCTTGTCGCTTTCGGCATTTGGTTTTACGCACGGTCCATGGCGAAGAAGGGAGTGCTGACCTGACCGCGCGCGCAGCGGTACGGCTGGTCGTGTTGTTGCTCCTCGTCGGTGCGGTGGGGTGCCAAAACGCTTCGGACGACGCAGGACACGCGAGCAGCACAAATTCACCGGCCTCCGCGGAGTACGACGTCGTCCACGGATGGCCAGTCCTTCCCGAAGGGCGAATTCTCGGACAAGCCACGGGGGTCGGAGTGGACTCCCACAACCACGTGTTCGTCTTCCACCGGGCCGGTCGCGAATGGAGCGACCCGTTTCCGGACGACGCGGTAGGACCACCCACGGTCATCGCGTTCGACGGCACTACGGGGGAACAGGTCGTCGAGTGGGGTGACAACCTGTTCGTCATGCCACACGGACTCGCCGTCGACGATCAGGACAACATCTGGGTCACCGACGTCGGACGGCACCAGATCTTCAAGTTCACGCACGACGGCGATCTCCTTCTGAGCGTGGGCACCGACCGCTCGCCGGGTGACGACTCGACGCACTTCAATCTGCCGACGGACGTCGCCGTGCTCCCCGACGGCAGCTTCTACGTAAGCGACGGCTATGCCAACACCCGGGTGGCCAAGTTCTCCTCGACGGGGCAGTTCGAGTTCCAGTGGGGATCGCCAGGGTCGGAGGCCGGCCAGTTCGACCTGCCGCACGGAATCGCCGTGGACGAAGACGGCCGGGTGTATGTGGCGGATCGGAGCAACCTGCGAGTGCAGGTGTTCGATGCGGAAGGTGCGTTCGTCGCCGAGTGGAGCGATGCGGCGCTTGGACGTCCGTACTCGGTGGCGATCGGGCCTGATCACAAGGCGTACCTGATCGACGGCGGGGACCAACCGGTCGAGTTCCCGGATCGCTCACGCGCGTTCCGCGTGTCGATGAACGGGACGATCGAAGCGGCCTTCGGCCGGTACGGTAATTACGACGGTCAGTTCCGCCTTGGTCACGATATCGCCGTTGGCCGTGACGGCGCCGTCTACGTCGTTGATGTCCGGGGCAGGCGGGTACAGAAGTTCGTCCAGAGGTGATGCTCGGGTCCGCCGACCCTCCCAACTCAATGCTCACATACCTGCAACAAGTTGCCGAGGACGCCCGGTTGGCGCCGAGGTCGCGTTGTCGCTGTTCGGTGTGCATCTTCACCCCGAACCGGCAATTGAGGTAGCACGCGCGATACAGAACTCGACGGAGGTGCCCCATGACGAGCGATCCCGGATCTACAACCAGCGGTGGCGATGTCAACGTGGTCACGACGGCCACGGGACCCGATCGCTATTCGATCGTCGCTACAGCAACGATTGACTGCGCACCCGAAGATGTGTGGGCTCTCTTGCGGGATTGGGAGCGACTGGTCGACGTAGGCCTGCCAGGCATGACCAGCAACTTCGTGTGGCTGAACGGTGGTCCGGGGCACGCGCCGTCCACCTTCCAGTTCGATGTTGGTGGTGCGACGCTCAAAGAAGAAATCTACGAGCTCACGGAAGCAGACGGCCTCCGTCGTCTCCGGTATCGCGCGTTGGAACCGGCATTGGGTGTCCTCGAATACGACGCGGTGTTGGAGCTCGCGCCTGCGAGCGGATCGGGCACAGCCTTCTCGGCTGAACGTCAGGTGCGGTTGGAACCGGGGACGCCACCTGACATGTTGACGGGCATGGTCGAAGCGGAGACGAAGTGTCTGAAGGAGCATTTCGCAGCGTAGGCGCCTTTGACTGCGGACCCCCACCTGGTGGGAGGATCAATGAACGTGAACTGGCAGGCAGTGTCAGCCGTCGCCGAAGTCGCCGGTGCGATCGCGGTGGTGGCTTCGCTGCTCTACCTGGCGATGCAGGTCCGGCAAAACACGAAGCAGGCAAGGCTCGCTGCACAGCAGGCTACGGTCCATGAACTCGGTCACGCGCTGCGTGCGCAGGCACACGACAGGCAGTGGGCCGAGCTCCTGTCCCGGGCGATTCAGGGTCTCGACGGCCTCGATCCGGTCGAGCGTGTGCAGTTCCTCAGCCATGTAGGCAGCATCTTCAGGCTCTACGAATCGGCGTACCACCATTATCGGGATGGTGTGCTCGATCCGCGCTTCTGGCGCGGGTTCGAACGCGCGATCCGTGATGTGATTGGCTACCCGGGCCTCCGTGAGGCGTTGGCGCACCGCCGCCATCACCTCACGGATGATTTTGCTGCGTTCCTCGATACCCTCGCCGCATCCGGCTCTCCGCGTCAGATCTTCGGTGAGACGGAGTCGACGGCACAGCCACCCACATCGTGATGCCACTCAGCGTTGGAGGACGCACTGTGATGAACTGCACCGGGTCCATGTCGGTCGAGGTGCTCGTTGCCTTCCTCTTCCTCGGCGCCGTTCCATCGGTTGGGAGTGGGCAGGTCGACGCGGTCACGGAGGAGGTGCGGGCGCGCGAGATCGCCTTCGCACAGACAATGGCGGATCGTGACTTCGATGCCTTTCGGAGATTCATCTCTCCAGAAGCAATCTTCTTTAACGGGAACGATGCCGTGCGAGGTCGCGACGCAATTGCCGAAGCGTGGGCGCCGTTCTTCGAAGGCGCGGATGCGCCGTTTTCGTGGCACCCGGACGTGATCGAGGTCCTGGAATCGGGTGGGTTGGCGCTCAGTTCCGGACCAGTGTGGGGTGCAACGGGCGAAGAGGTCGGACGGTTCAACTCCATCTGGCGAAGGGATCCGGATGGGCAGTGGCGGGTCGTGTTCGACAAGGGCTCTTAGGTGTGATGGCGACCGGCCCACGGGAATCGCGAACAAACGCGATGTGATGAACTGACTGCGAGGGCACGATGAAGGTGACGGTGTTCGGGGCGACGGGAGGTACGGGGAGGGAACTGGTGCGGCAGGGGCTCGAGCAGGGACACGACGTCGTTGCCCACGTGCGAGACCAAAGCAGAATCGCCGACGTGGAACACGAGAACCTCCGGGTCGTATGCGGAGATGTTCTGGATCAGATGAGCGTGAAGGACGGTGTAGCTGGCCAAGACGCAGTCATGTGCGCGATTGGAACCGGGCCAGCACGCACGACGGTTCGCGAGCACGGGACGCGGAATATCATCAGCGCGATGGAGCAGGCCGGTGTTCGTCGTCTCGTCTGTCAGTCGTCGCTCGGTGTGGGCGACAGTCGAGGCAACATCCCGTTCTTCACCAAGTACGTCGTCATCGGCATCTTCCTGCGACACGCATTCGCAGATCACGAGCGGCAGGAAGCGGTGGTGCGGGAGAGCGCCCTCGACTGGATCATCGTCCGACCGCCTCATCTCAACGATGGTCCGCGGACGGGCGTGTACCGACATGGCTTTGTGACGACCGACAGGAGCATCGCGGGCTACATATCCCGAGCGGATGTCGCCGACTTCATGGTGAAGCAACTGTCCGACGACACCTACCTGCGCCAGTCGCCCGGCGTGTCCTACTGAGGCCCCTGCACCAGCTGATCGAGTAGCTAACATTCCGATCCGGCCTCGCCGAAGGATGTCCACCGACGAGACCGAACCCGGAGTGCCCCAACCGCCGACCGGGAGCTGTCCTTCCCGCTAATCCGCTGCCACAGGGTCGTACCCCAGCGCGATCCGGCCGGTGAAGACCTGCTGGCGTCTGACGGGCAGTGGGTGATAGTGCATCGCACGCACGTCGCGCACGATGCGCTCCATCGGATGACCCCGGAAGAAGCCGGGTCCACCCACCAGCTCAGCGGCCAACTCCACCGTCTTCTTGATGGCTTCCGCCGCGATCGCCTTGCGTGTCAGTGCGGCGTCGGCCAGGTCCAGTGTGGGCGCGAATCCATGGTTGGCGTTCGTCCGGATCATGTCCGCGAGGGCGAGCCGTGCGATGGTCAGCGCGTTCGTCATCTCCCCCACAACCGGGGCCAGTTCGTCGTTTCGGTACTTCGCCGCATTCGCGGCGAGTTCGGCGGCGCGCTCCGCCATCCCCACGTAGGCAGCCACGATCAGGGGCAGTGCCGTCGGCAGCACGACGTTCCACATTGGATGCCACGTGCCTGCAGGTCGCCGGACGACGACAGCCTGGTCCGGCACGAAGACGCCCTCGAGCACGACGTCGTGCGATCCGGTGCCACGCATGCCCAGTGCATCCCAGCTCTCCACGAGGCGGACGCCCTCGCTGTCGAACGACACCGCGAAGTGCAGGACTTCGGGGCCGTCTGCGCCCTCGTGAGCCACGCTGGTCACGAACAACTGCGCACCCGGTGCACCACTGACGAAGCGCTTGTGCGCGTTGACCCGATAGCCGCCGTCCACTCGTTCCGCTGAGCCTGAGGATGAGAGCCAGTCGTTCGCACCAGTACCCGCGATCACCAGCCCATCCGCGGCGATCTTCCGCAGCGCCTTCCCCGCTGGTTCGTCGCCGTGCCGGTACTTGTACACGTTGGTAGCGACCGGATGGGTGTGCATTGCGAACGCGAGCGCGGTTGAGCCGCAGTGACGCCCCAGCTCGCGGATGATGCCGCACAGGTCAGCGAATGCAGCACCGCCGCCGCCCAATTCGGCCGGGATGCCAGCTGCGAAGAGACCTGTGACCTGAAGGTCACGGTAGTTGTCTTCCACAAACGCACCGTCCCGGTCGTACCGAGCCGCGCGCTCTGCGATATCGTCACCCAAGGCGCGCACCGTGCCGACCCAATCCGTTGTGTGATCGTTTGCCGAGAGCTGTAAGGCTGGGCTTGTCATCGTCATATCCTCCAGTTCAGGTCGACACGTGCTTCGGCGTCGACGCGATGGGTGTGCACGTTTCAGTTGAGTTCGCACATGCCGCCGTACGAGCGGTCCCCGTAGAGCAGGGGACGTCCGCCGGCACCGGCGACCGACACCACGCGACCGATGAAAACGGTATGCGACCCCGCATCATGCGCCTGGTCCAGAACGCATTCGAAGCTCGACACCGCGTCGGCAAGTCGGGGTGCACCGGTCGCGCCACGCGACCACGCATCCGTGTTGAAGTCATAGGCGCTGCCATGCGACGGACGACCTGCGAACGTGTCAGCCAGTTCGCGGTGCCTGGTGCCGAGGAGGTTTACCGCAAAGACCGCGTTCTCACGCATCGCGCGGTGCGCCGGGCTGCGGCGGTTCACGCAGACGAGTACGAGGGGAGGGTCAGCGGACACCGACGA
This sequence comes from Gemmatimonadota bacterium, assembly GCA_039586875.1. Classification (GTDB taxonomy): domain Bacteria; phylum Gemmatimonadota; class Gemmatimonadetes; order Gemmatimonadales; family GWC2-71-9; genus JAOTVV01. Next base: position 10,688 of record JBDHJO010000041.1, read on the forward strand.
CACGCTGCTGACCGTGATCCCGACCCGGCCGGCACGGCCGTCGGTCGTCACCACGCTCACGCTGTTGGCCGCACCCGCCATCGCACGGATGAAGTCGGCGCGATCGACCGTCTCCAACTCGAGTGAGCGTGTCGGACGCATTGCCGGTCGATCGGCGGTGATGGTCTGTGTCATGGTGCCCCCCAACGGTGCTTGCTAAACCGACCAGTCGGTTTAGTCGGTGGTGAAAAAAACTACGTCGCCACGCTGACCGCGCGACGCACATCCTGCCGGAACCGCTCCAGCGCTCTCGTCACGTAGCTCCAGTCCTTGTGCGCCTTCGCCAAGACGAGCGCTCCCTCGACCACAACGATGAACTGCTCCGCGAGTTCCTCCGCCGAGGGCGCGTGTGGTATGCCGGCCTCGGATGCCAAAGGCGCCATCCCCTCCGAAAGCGCTGCGGCGACGCGCTGAAACCTGTCAGACACGTCCTGTCTGATCGCCGGATGCGTCTCCGCCAAGTCCAGCGCGAAGTTCCCCAAGAGGCAGCCGGCACCCCACATCTCACCAGCCGCAGCGATCAGGTGATCGACGAGGACCAGGGCGCGCTCGGTGGGGTCCGTTACGCCCCCCTGCGGACCCGCTGCGATCAGCCGATCGTTCCGCGCCTGGAATGCCTCGAGCACGGCGAGCGCCAGATCTTCCTTCGTTCCGAAGAAGTGGTAAAAGCTCCCCTTGCTGACGCCCGCGGCCTCACAGATCTCGTCCACGGTGGTCGCCGGATAACCCTTGCTGAGCATGAGGGTCTGTGCTGCCTCGAGGAGCTTCTGTCGCGCTGTCTTCTTGGGCATGGGGCAAATGTATACCGACTGGTCGGTTTAGTCAAGCCCCCATACACCTACGCGGTATCAGGTCGACGATCACAGGCGTTGTAAGATATTGTTTTATAGCGTTTTACGGCCACACCGTTCGTCGGTCATCCGGGCAGAACTGACGAACTCGCGGTCCCGCACGCGGCGGTCTCAGAAGCTGGCCGACAATCCTGCGAGCAACCGCCGGCCGGGCGCCGGTTCGAAATAGCGCGCGCCCCGTGCGTTGACCACCACCGACGAGACGTACTGCTCGTCCAGCACATTGAGCAGTGCCACGAACGGGGTGAACCCCATCCTGCCGAGTTGCCCGTCCCAGCCGGCTCGCAGGTGTCCGACACCGTAGGCTGGAGCCTCAGCGGTGTTGCCGTCGTCGGCGGGCACCGCGGATACGACGTCCGCTTCGACCGTGATCCACACCGGTACCGCGGGCCGCACTGTAATCGTGCCGAACAACCGATGACGCGGCACACCAGGCACGTGGTTTCCGGACCGATCACCGTCAGGCGTTACGAAGTCGTCGTATCGGTAGTCGCCTGCGCTGTATGCCGCCTGCAACTCCACCCACGCGGTGAGCGGTGTGCGTGCGGAGACTTCCAGCCCGCGGTGGGTCAGTCGTCCGGCGTTGCGAAAGAACCGCCGCCCGGGTTGCGCAGGGTCCTCGAACGGGACGAGCGCGTCCCGGACGTCGGCATGGAATGCGACGACCTCCCACGCAACCCTCCACGCGGCGCCGCGCACCCCGGCCTCGACCTGCGTCGTGTGTTGCGCTTCAAGGTCGGGGTTGAGCCCCCCTCCACCGTCCGGCGTGTTCACCAACTCGGTCGTCGTCGGCGTCTCGAAGGCCGTTCCCACATTGGCGAACGGTTGAAGCCATGCAAGCGGTCGCAGGAGCGCGCCCACCGACCAGGTGACGGCGTTCATCGTTCGGGCACCGGTGGCGTCGCCATCGGATTTCAGCCGATCGTCAACCGAGAAGTGGCTGTTGTCGTACCGCACTCCTGCGCGGAGCGACAGCGCACGGCTTGGCTCACCCACGACCTGAAGGAACGGGCCCACACTCGAGACACGCTCGAGTTGATCGAGAGTGATTCTGGCGCCGTCGAGCGATCGGTTTTCCCGGTCGTCGCGCTGCCACTCGGTGTCGATGCCTGCGGTGACACGGCCATGGTTCCCAGTGCCCGGCACCGATGCCGTCGCAGCCGCCCGCAGGCCATACGCCCAGCGCTGCAGATCGACCGAACCGAACGTGAGGGTGTTCGCCAGACCGCGCCGTGCACCGTACGCCGTCAGCTCTCCCGACACACTCTCGGACGCGGTATGCGCGACGGTGATGCCGCCGTGTGCCTGCCACACGGCCTTGTCCGCACCAGCCGCGACGTTCGCGGGGGCGGCCTGCGAGGGATCGGTCCTCCACTCGTCGTCGGTCAACGCGCCTGGGTTGAGTGCCTCAGGCATGTCGGCAAACCAACCGATGGCCGTCAGCGTTGTGCGCGTGCCGATCGCTGTGCGGTATCGTGCCCGTGCCTTGCCGAAACGCGCAGCGCTGTGCTGGCGGAAACCGGAGGCGTCGGTCCACGATCCAGACACATCCGCTGTGCCACCACCAACAGGTGCGGCTGCGTCGACTGCGCCCTTCCAGAACTCACCCTCCGTGCCGGTCGTGCGGACCGATGCGGCAGGCCGATCGACCCGCTCGAGCCCTGACGACAGCGCGATCACACCACCCGAGGCGTTGCCGTAGAGGCTGGATGCCACGCCGCGCCACACCTCCGCACGTCCGAGATCGCCGGTTTCGAGCGTGGTGAGTTGTGTCTGGCCGTCGGCGACGCCTAGCGGGATGCCGTCGAGCAGCACCTTGGCGCCGCGGACACCGAATGCCGACCGCGCACCGAAGCCACGAATCGCAATGCGTTGATCAAGCCCGTAGTTGTAGCGATTGGACACGAACACGCCGGGAACCACGCGCAACGCGTCGTCGAGTCCATCGGTCGTTCGGCCAACCGTAAGGGCGGCGGCATCAACGACCGTGTGGGCGTGTGGCAGGCGTGCTGATGGGGTGTGACTGCGATCAACGGACACCACGAGGGTGTCGAGGAATACCGGACGCACCGAGTCCTGCTGTGCATTGACCGTGTTGCTCGAGCAAGCCAGGATTGCGCAGGTCGCCAGGATGCGCGCACCTCGGCACGCGATCTCCTCACCACCAGGCCCAAAGGGTCGGCTACACGTCATGACCGGCACGATACACGTGATGGGATCTCCGGTGTTGGCCGTCGACAAGTTCCACCAGAGCTCCGGGCGCCGGCAGCAGTGCCCAGGCGCCCTCATTCGTCACCTTCTCGACGAAGTCGGGCCGCTCATGGTCGGACTTGGCCCACAGGGCCGCAGCGAAGCGGACTCCTGCGGCGCGAGCCGCTCGTGCGTCGGCGACCGAATCCCCAACGTAGACGGTCGCTCCGGGAACCGCGCCGAGGCGGGCGACAGCCGCGAGGATGCCCTCTGGAGAGGGTTTGGGGTGTCGCACGTCGTCGTCCATGATCGCGACCGCGAAGTCCCCAAGCGACACCACGGGCTCGGTGACCGCCCACGCGCCGCGACTCTTGCCGGTGACCAGGCCGATCACGAGGCCCTGGCGCCGCAACCCGTCGAGCATCTCGGGCACGCCGTCATACACGCCCGCAAACAGCTCCGGGTGCAAGTCGCGCATGTGTGCGAGGAATCCCTCATGGGCGCCCGGAAGTTCATCGTCACTGTCGAGTGCCTGACGCAACACGCGCAGTTCCGACGTCGGGTGGAGCGCCAGTAGCTCCTCGAACGAGAGGCGTCGCCCGACGATGTCTTCCATGCTGCGAAGAAACGTCTCGATGTACAGGTCCCAGGTGTCGATGAGTGTACCGTCGACGTCCAGCAGGACCCACCGGACGCTTCCCACGTTGGGGCCCGTCGTCATGGGCACGCTCGGCTGGCGGTGCAGGGGATGGAGACTCCTCGTTCGAGTGAGGTACGACGCGCAACGTGCAACGTACAATGGCGCAGGGTGACGTAGGAGGGGGCATGAAGTTCCCTATTTGCTCCGGGAGGCGTAATATCGGAGCGGCGGACCGTTGTGCAGTGTTCTGCCGAGAGGAGAAGAACATGCGAATGTCCTCGCGCGCCGTGTTGTGGGCGGTGTTGGGGTTGGCGTTCTCGGGAGCAGCGATGGTCGCTCAAGAGACGGGTTTTCACGATCCGCTGCTCGATCACCTGGCCGGCGAGTGGGAACTCCAGGGCATAATCGCCGGGGAGCAAGTAACCCATGATATCGAGGCTCAGTGGGTTCTCGGGCACCACTACCTGCAAATCCACGAGATTGCCCGCGAGCGGGATGCGGCCGGCGCTTCGGCCTATGAAGCGATCGTGTTCATCGGTTGGGACGATGCCTCGGAGCGGTATGCGTGTCTGTGGTTGGACGCGACAGGTGGTGAAGGGTTGAAGGGCGAAGCGATCGGGCACGGTAGGCGGAACGGTGATGCGATCCCGTTCGTCTTTACGATGCCGGACGGCGGCACCTGGCGAACGACCTTTGCCTACGACCGAGCGGCAGACACGTGGACATGGAGCATGGACGTGTTGCAGGACGGTGCCGAGCAGCCCTTCGCCCGAGTCAATCTGCGAAGGAAGTGACAGGCTTGCCTGCGGGAGGTGTTGGGCGATGAACCGGTTCAGCGGTTCAATGCGTATGCATGGTACGGCTATGTGGTGCACAGCGGCCTGCCTCGCGATCGCAGGGTTCGGCTCGCCGGTGGCTGCGCAGGTCATACGAGTCGAGCAGGGAGCGATCGCGGTACGATCACCGGATGCCGACGGCGTCGCGTCCTACCTCGGGATTCCGTACGCGGCGCCGCCGGTCGGCGAGTGGCGGTGGCGCCCGCCGCGGCCACCGCAGCCATGGAATGACACGCTTTCGGCCGACCGCTTCGGCGATCGGTGCATACAGACGACGCCATTCCCCGATATGCTCTTCCAGAGCCCGGGAGAGAGCGAAGACTGTCTGACGCTGTCGATTTGGACCAAGGGCGTGGCTGGTGATGCGCTCCCGGTGATGTTCTGGATTCACGGAGGAGGCTACTTCTCCGGCGCATCCGATGAAGAGCGCCACGATGGGGAGGCTCTTGCCCGTCACGGCGTTGTGGTCGTCGCCATCAACTACCGTCTCGGCGTGTTCGGCTTTCTCGCGCACCCCGAGCTCACGACGGAGTCGGCGTTCGGAGCGTCCGGCAACTACGGTCTGCTCGATCAAATTGCCGCACTGCGCTGGGTCCGCGACAACATCGCCGCGTTCGGTGGTGAACCCACCAACGTGACGATCTTCGGCGAGTCGGCGGGGTCGTATTCGGTGAGTGCGCTCATGGCTTCACCCTTGGCGACCGACCTGTTTCAGAAGGCGATCGGGCAGAGTGGAGCCCACATGGGATGGGGCGATCTCCACGACCGGCCGCTGGCGGCCGCCGAGCGGATTGGCAGTGAGTGCGGCGCGCAGATGGGTGCGGGGACGGTGGCCGAGCTCCGTGCAGCTACCCCGACGCAACTGGTGGCGGCGACGAGGGCTGCCCCGCGACGGTTCACACCGACCGTGGATGGGTACGTGCTGCCACGATCGATCCGGGCGACGTTTGCGCGACGTGAGCAGGCGCAGGTTCCGCTTCTCGCCGGGTGGAACTCAGCGGAGATCCCGTTGCCGTCGGTGAGCCTGGGCCAGTTGGACACGCTCCTGGCCCTGACGTTTCCGGAGGAGTACGCAGCGGCGGCGAGGGTCTATACCGCGACGAACGCGCGAGAGGCACGGCTCACTGCAATAGCTGTCCGCAGTGATCTGTTCATTGGCGCCAACACGTGGAAGTGGATCGAGCTCCACGCCCAGGCCGGCCTGCCGACCTACCGGTACCTGTTCGACCAACCGTTGCCCGGTCCGGACGGCCCGCCACCGCCGGACACCCCGGGGGGGCGACACGCCGCCGATATCGAGTTCGTGTTCGGCACGCTCGACTCGAAACCGTTGGCGTGGAGCGAGACCGAGCGCTCGGTCTCGGACATGATGCTGGATGCGTGGACGAGCTTTGCCGCGACCGGCACGCCGGTCGCGAGCGGTCTCCCGACCTGGCCGCGGTGGCGAACCGACGGCACCGGCCAGCTCATGCGGATCAGGGCATCCCCGACGCTCGAATCGGAGGGTCACCGCGATCGGTATCTCTTCCTCGATGCTCGTGTCGGCCGGGACGACGGCGGGTCGTGATGCGCCGCGCACTATGACGAATCGCCGCGACCTCGTGGCGTTCGATCCCGACCACTTCGGCAAACGCTCGTCGGAGGGCGATCCACCGACGCCCTTGGAAGCGTTTCGCCACGCCTACCGCGCGAACCTCTGGGCGGGTGCGGAAACCCCCTCTGGCCCGGGTTCGAGCGCAGACCAGACGGCCGTTGTCGCCCGAGTGCTCCCGGAACTCTGCCGACGGTACGGCGTTCGGACGCTTCTCGACGTACCCTGCGGAGATCTCCACTGGATGGCCGGCGTTGCGTTCCCTGGTGTGCAATACATCGGTGGGGATCTGGTGCCCGAGGTGGTTGCCGAGGCTGCGTTGCGTTACGGCACGCCCGACCGGCGCTTTCTCACGCTGGACCTCACCTGTTCCGCCCTCCCACGCGCCGATCTGCTGCTCTGTCGTGACTGCTTGGTGCACCTGTGCTATGACGACATCGCCAAGGCAATCGACAACATCAGGATGAGCGAGATCACGTATCTCCTGACAACGACCTTCGTAGAAGAGACGGAGTTCCGAGAGATCGTGACCGGCGATTGGCGCCCGATCAATCTCCAGGCGCCACCGTTTTCGTTTCCTGCACCGGTCGAACTGCTCGTCGAAGAGTGCACGGAGCAGGGAGGAGCCTTCGCCGACAAGGCGCTCGGCCTCTGGCGCGTGCGCGATCTGCCGGACCTCACTGCACCAACGACTACCGGCTAGGGACGCTCCTCCCGCAGCATTTCCGCTATGACGGGCCGTGTCGCTGCGATCCGCTCGTAATCCAACTCGAGGCCGAGCGGTCGCAGGGCCGTGCCGATGAAGTCGTACAATCCCTTGACGGTTTCGAACGGAGCGGAGACTGCGTCCATTGGCGTCGACCCCGCCATGTTGGGGATCGTTTTGTCGGCTCCTGCAGCAAGGAGGGCTGCTACGATCTCGGTGTGGCAGAAAAACGCGGCGGCGAGCAGCGCGGTGGAACCCTCGTCGTTCGGCTGGTCCAGATCGGCGCCGGCGTCAATGAGCGCCGTGGCCACGTCGGTGTGTCCAAAGGTAGCAGCCATGATGAGCGGGCTCGACCCCCCCATGGATTCCCGGGCATTGAGGTCGGCTCCTGCGGTGATATGCCGCTGCACGGCTTCCAGGTCACCCTCCATAGCCGCGGTGTGCAGGTCCCCGCCCAGTGCGATCCCGGAGGTAGGTCGCCCCAGAAGTTCGTCCAGCATCGCCACGAGCTGGTCGCGTGAATAGGAGTACTCATGGCCCTCGTTGAGTTGGATTGCCTCCTGCAGGGCCTGACGGATGGTCATGGCCGCTTCGGCCTGATTCGGGACGACCATGTAGCGCGGTCGCGGCGTGTCACTGGTGAGGAAGTCGAGCACGGCGAGCGCCACATCGTCCGGCTCCTCGAACTGCGATCGGTCGAGCGGGCCACTGACGAGATCGAGCATCGAACCGTAACGGGAACCCTCAGCCGTATACCCGCGCTCCTGCATCCGCCTGACCATGGAGGCGACGATCTGCGACTTGTAATTCCCGGGCTCGACCGCGGCAACGGCCACGTTGAAGCGGTCGAGTTCGATGGCCAACGCATCGGTGTACGCTTCCGCTCCGTGCTTGCTCATGCTGTAGGCTCCACTGAACGGTCCCGCCAGAATCCCGGCGATCGACGTCACCGTCATCACACGGCCCTCGCCCTCGATGAGGAGGTCGGCGAACGCCTTGGTGACGCGATAGGGCCCGAGGAGGTTCACGTCGAGCAGATACTGCATGTCTGCCTCAGGCATCTCGATCAGCGGTGCCATCTCGGCGATCCCGGCGTTGTTGACGAGGCCATACAGACCGCGACCTTCCGCTCGCACGAACTCTACCGCGGCATCAATCTCGTGCTGGATCGTCACGTCGAGCCGCACGGCCTTCACGTTCTCCATCGCATCGAGCCGCGCGAGGTCCTCGGGTTTCCGCGCCCCCGCGTACACGAAGAAGCCGTTTCGCGACAGAACTTCGGTGATACGGCGTCCGATCCCGGAACTCGTGCCGGTCACCAGAACTGCGCGCTGGTCGGAGCTGTCTTGTGCCATTGCCGCGGGTGCGCCGGTGTATGCCACCATGGCGATGGCGGTGAGTGCTCGCAGTGCGAATGACACGCGCGGTGACATCGGAGACCTCCCTCTTTCTATCGGGACCTCGCAGGGAACCGCCGGACCCTTCAAGTATATGGACGGTCTGATCGCACGGCACGCTCATCCGTAGCATTCGAGTCGGGAAAGCAGTGTCCGTGACGTTGCGGTGTCGGGGCGGAGCCTGATGCCGACTGGGCCCCGCTTGCCGGGGGCGACGTCCTGTCGCAGTATCGAGAGCACCCGCGGAACTCGATGCAGTATCGCGGCAGTGCTGTTCGGTGACTCTGTCGTTCAAAGGAGACACACTATGGAGTTGAGCGTGCGCTCGCCGAGCTACTTCGTGGCCGACGGGCGACTGCGACTCGTGAGTGAGGGACACTGGTACTCTGCCGTGAAAGGTGTCTTCACCGCTAGCGACATGCCGGTGGCGTTTCTCGAGTACACGACACGCTTCGAGCACGATGCGATCGTGCACGACCTCCGGGCGTATGACACGGTGGGTGAGCCGACCGACTATCGCGAGACGCGGGAACTCACCAGCGTGTCGGAGTGTGTCTGGACGATCCTGCGGCCGTGGCCCGGCGGGCACGAACGGGTGATCGGTGCCACGTATGTGAGGAGGCGGTAACTCCAATGTCGATCGACGAACGGCGGTTCACCGATGACGAAGTGCGGGAGATCCTCCGCAGAGCTGTTGAGAGGACGTCGCCTCGATCGGTGGTGAAGCGGGATGGGTTGTCGCTGGCGGAAATCAAGGCGATTGGGTCCGAAGTCGGGATCGATCCGGCCCGGCTCGACGAGGCGCGGCGCAGCTACGATCGTCGGGGCACCGCGCACGCTGTACTTCGAGCGGTCTGTCGACGGGGCGCTGGAGCCGGGCGATACTCCGGAGGTGCTCTCGGCCATCCGCCGGATCATGGGGCATCACGGCGATGTCCGCGAGATTCACGATTCCATCGAGTGGAGCACGTCGGGAGATGCCGGCACTCGGCATGTGACCGTCACGTCGAAGGACGGGCGCACGACCGTTCGGACCTCCGCCAATCTGACAACGCTGGCAGTGGTGTCCTACGTGCCGGCCGGCATTATCGGCGTGGTAGCGTCGGTGATCGGTACTGTGGGTGCTGTCGAGTCCGGCAATCTTTTCGCGTTGCTAGGCGGGTTGAGTGTGTTGCCGGTAATCTACGGTGTCGTGCGTGGCATCCTCCGCAGGGTGTCACGCTCGGAGTCTGCAAAGCTGCAGCGGGTCATTGAGGACGTGGCCGCTATGGCACGTCCTGCGGCATCCGAGTGATCCAAGTTCGGTATCTGAACGGGAGGTAAGACCGTGACCGGTGGCATGCTCGAGAAGATGGCACGAGCCATCCAGCGGATACAGCGGGAGGCGGTACCGTTCGATCCCTCCAATCTCGGTGACGATCTGGCTAGCAGGGTCGATTGGAGTCCCGTAAAGGGTGGAGGCGCGAGCTTCCGCACGCATCACCTCGAGCGCATCGACTCGAACCGATGTGAGTTCAAGGCGGCAGCGGGCGCGAAGCTGTTCTACGGCGTCTTCGTTGTGATGGGCCTCGGCGTAGCGATTGCCTTCGGAACGGCCGGTGCGTCGAGTGCTGGTCTCTTCCCTGTGCTCTTCGGACTCGGGTTCGCCGCGATCGGCGGTGTCTTGTGGTATTTCGGTGCCGCGCCCATCGTGTTCGACAAGCGAAGAGGGGCGTTCTGGAAAGGCCGACAGTCACCGTACGACGTGCGCAATGTGAGTGAACTCAAGCACCACGCGCCACTCGACCGGATTCACGCGCTGCAGATCATCTCCGAATACGTACGTGGGAACAAGTCGTCGTACTACAGCTATGAACTGAATCTGGTACTCGATGACGGAACGCGCGTGAACGTGGTAGACCACGGACGTCTCGATCGCCTGCGGGAGGATGCACAGACGTTGAGCACGTTCCTCGAGAGACCTGTCTGGGACGCGACGGCGTAGGTATGGCTTCTGATCAGAGCTTCGTCGAGTACGTTGTCGACCAATTTGCCGACGACCTTGGCGTCACCTCCAAGAAGATGTTCGGCGAGTACGGACTCTTCAGCGCGGGCAAGATGTTCGCGATGGTTTGTGACAACCAGGTGTTCTTCAAGGTGACCGACGGTGGACAGGCGTTCATCGGCGATGTGGTAAGGGCTCCCCCGTATCCCGGGGCGAAGCCGATCTTCGTGATCCAGGACCAACTCGATGACGGAGCGTGGCTGAGTGAGTTGGCGCGCATCACGACGCGCGAGTTGCCCGTACCCAAGCGGAAGAGGTCGACAACACAGCGATGAAGCGTGGGCCAACAGGCAGAGCGTGCGCATGCGAGTAGCGGTCATCGGTGCATCCGGCAAGACGGGAGTCAACGTCGTCCGTGCCGCGCTGGACCGTGGGGACGAAGTGGTCGGCGTGTGCAGGGAGTCGTCGGTTCACAGGCTCGCGGAGTTTCGAGGTCACGATCGCCTCACGACCCAGGCTGCCGCGGTGATATCCGACCAAGCCGCGCTCACCCGGGCGCTGGCTGGGTGCGATGCGGTGGTGGCTGTCCTGCTCTCTGTGCGGAAGCTGAGGGCCACTGCTCTGGTGCGGTCACTGGCCAAAGCGGGTGCTGTGACGGGCGTGCACCGTCTTGTGTTCACGGCGGGCGAGGTCACCGCGATCCGTGAACCGGGTGAGCGCTTTACCGCGAGACAATGGGCGTTGCGTTTCTTGGGACCGCTCATCTCCGCTGTGACGCCGTACTCGATGACCGACATGATCAGGGCTTCCACACTCGTCCGGGCGCAGAGCGGATGGGCTTGGACGATCGTGCGTGCGCCGACGTTGCGTGACACGCCGGCGACTGGATACAGACTGTGTGCACTTTCCGACGTCACGGCGACGCACGTGCTTTCGCGTGCGGACTATGCAGCCTGTCTGTTGGACTCGATCCCGCACGCGGCATACCACCAGCGTACGCTCACGGTGGTACCGGCTGATATGGGACAGCGCTCCGACGGCAACTGAGGAGGGATCGCATGGGACTGTACAGTCGATACGTGCTCCCTTGGGCGACGCACTTCGCCTGCAGAAGCAAGCCGACGACGCGGCAGCGAATGAAGATCGTCCCATTGGCCGAAGGCCGAGTGCTGGAAGTAGGGATCGGCTCGGGCCTCAACCTGGCGTTCTATGATGCTGACCGCGTCACGGAAGTGATCGGTGTAGATCCGTCCGGTGAGCTCCTCGCGATGGCGGCGACGGCGGCTGCTTCGGTGTCATTTGCGGTCGACCTACTGCGTATGGGCGCGGAGGAGATCCCCGTAGAGACCCGGAGCGTCGATACGGCCGTTGTGACGTATGTGCTCTGCTCGATTGAGGACTCCGCACCGGCGCTTCAGGAGATCGCGCGCGTTCTGCGCCCTGGCGGCAGGATGCTCTTCTGCGAGCACGGAGCGGCGCCCGATGCGAACGTCCGCAGGTGGCAGAATCGACTCAATCCCGTGTGGCGCCGATTCAGCGGCGGTTGTCAGTTGAACCGAGATGTGCCCAATCTCATCGAGCGGGGCGGCTTCGCTATCGCGAACATGGAGACGATGTACATCCCAGGATGGCGGCCGGCGAGCTTCAATTACTGGGGCTCGGCGGTCGCGCGCTGAACTGCAACACCGTGATCGGATCGACGACGCTCAAGACACCTGTCGACTGTGACGCGAGTATCGGGTCGGAACGGTCGACGACGTACCGCTGTGGGTCCCGCAGTCCCGCGAATGGTCAAGTACCTCCTAGGGCGTCGGCGCGAACAGCGTGAGCCTCTGCAACGGCCGCTTCGCTCTGACCACCACCGCACCCGACTGTCATCGCCATCGCCATCACTGAGCGGAGCGCACGCATCGTTGCCCTTCCTCCGCTTCGACTGTGTGAGAAAGGAAGTCTCCTGAACTCCGGTGTCGCAACGTTTTGCGTTACTTATGTGTCAATCATGGAACACGCGCGACGCTCCCGTGGATCGGCAGCTGGAACGAACTGCCGATTGCACTCAATCCTGTTGGAGTAATCGGCATGCGATGGATTCGACACTCCGGGTTCTTTCTCTGGTTTGGGTTGGCGGCCTGCGAGGTTCAGCCCGGTGCGAAAGCAATCGGCTTTGATGAGATACGAAGCGTTCAACGCCCGGCGATCGCGTCGCTCTCGCCGGACGGCAGCAGACTCGCATACGTAGTCCGTGACTCGCTGTGGATCCAGCGGGTGGGCGAGGACGCGGTCCCCGTTCTGGATGGGATGAGAGCCGAAGCAGACTTCGCGATTCCATGGGTCGCCTGGTCCTCTGATGGCGCACGGTTGGCAATACGAACGACCACGGACGCATACGGTTTGCCTGGCGGCGGGCGTGGTGCCCCCGTCATCGTGGATCTTCGGCGCGGCGTGACCGTGTCTCCCCTTCTTCCCGACTCGCTTCGCGAAGCGATCTCGATGTTCCGCAGTTTCCTCACGGGCCCGCCCGCGTGGGCACCGGACGGTGCCAAGCTCGCGTTTGTGGGGCTGGAGCCCGACGGGGACGATCCGTCACGAACGTTTGTCTACGTCGTCGACCTTGCTCCTCGGACCGTGACTCGTATCGACGCCGGCACGAGCGAGCCGTACAACGTGACCTGGTCGCCGGATGGTTCGTGGCTGATCTACACGCGCGGCGCTTTTAGGGGAACTGACGGAGCGGTGGTTGTCCATGCGGCAGACGACGTGACGAGGGAACCAACGGTATATGCGGGTGGTGCGAGTCTCTACCGTGCACCCATGTGGTTTCCCGACCGCACGACCGTCATGGTGCGAGATCTCCGTGGAGCGCCGACGGTGCTTCAGCTGTCTTCGAACGGCACGCTTTCAGAGGTGCCGGCGTCACTACCCCCGCGCAGCTACGCCGGGTTCACCAGCGATGGCAAGGCGCTGGTTGCGACCGTGCAGAACGGAATGGCATCGAAGATTGTCCGAGTGGATCTACGGACCGGACTCGAGCAGGAGGTGCGGGCCGATGGGCCCCTCTATGACGTGATCGGGGTCATCCACGGCGATGCCGGAGACCGAGTGGTGTACACCGCGGAATCCGGTAGCGTCCCGGCGGTCATATGGACCGCGCCCATCGACGCTGACGGCTCGCTCGGCATGCCGGAGGTGTTGTCGCAGATTAACGCGGGCGCAGATGAGACACGGTTCGCGTCGTCCCAGGTGTATCGCTGGCGCACAGCTGACGGTGCCGAGCTTGAAGCGCAACTCTTCATCCCGCGCGAGGCCGCCACCGGGCTGCCCCTCGTGGTCATGCCGTACGGTAGCTACCAAAACGCATTCCCTGGGTCCGACTATTTCCTGAACGTCGGGATTCACCCGCTCGCCATGAGCGGGTACGCGGTGGTACGCCCCAACACCCGCGGCTTCGCATCCGAGCAGCAGGTAGATGGACGCTATGGGGCCACACAGTTGTCCGATACCCGGGACCTGATCGCGGCCCTGGTTGAGGACGGGATTGTTGACCCCGAGCGAATCGTGGCCCTTGGACACAGTCACGGTGGTGCCATGGTGTACTACTATCTGACGCACTCCGACCTGTTTGCTGGTGCCGTCGCCGTGAACGGCGCGGCCGACTGGATCTATCAAGCGGGCCTGTTTCAGATGGTTGGTCTGCCCAATGGGATGGGGGGCGCCCCGGAGGATCTTCCCGAGAAGTACGATGAGTTCTCACCGCTCGCGCAGTTCCGCCGGGTGCAGGCGCCCCTCCTCGCGCTGACGGGCGCCTTGGACACGCAGATTCCCGAGTCGCAGTCGCAGGCGATCGTCGATTCACTGCAAGCGATCGGACGGGACGCGCAGTGGATTTCGTTTCCCGACGAGGGACACCTCATCAATCGGGAAGCGAATCGCCGCCGGTTGTGGGAGGAAATCTTCTCGTTTATCGCCAGAGTTACCGGCGGCGCGGAGGTCCGTCCCTGAGCGGGCCGCATCGCATGGATCAGGGCGCGGTCTGGAGCGAATCCAATGCCGCGGAGGCAGCCTCCGCCAGACTGCGCGACCCTAATGATTCGGCGAGGCTCACCACCTGGTCGAATGCGATTCTCGCGGCGTCCTCGTCACCCAACGCGCTGTAAAGGCGCCCGGCGACGAGTCCGTTGCGCGCTCGACCCACGGGCGATCCCAGCGACTCTGCCACGGTCATGGCATACAAGAGTGGCCGCCGCGCCTCCTCGGCTCGGCCGGCGGTAACGAGTGCCGACGCGAGGGTGTTTGCGGCAAACATGCTGGCGTCGATTGCGCCACTCTGGCGTCGGAGAGCCAGCGACCGCTGCAGGTGCGGTATGGCCGCCTCGACATTGCCCTCGAACAGCTCCACGAAGGCAATGTGTCGCTCATACTCGCCCTGAAAGAACGGTCGCTCGCCTGCAGCGATGTCGAGCGAGCGCGACTCCTCGAAGTGCACCCTGGCGGTATCGAGATTGCCGCGCTGTAGCTCGATCAACCCCAGGCGGTGAACGGCTTCAGCTTCGCCGTGCTGGTCCTCGAGCAGGCGGCAAAGGTCCACGGCGCGTCGGGCATGGCGTTCGGCCTCAAGAAACTGCCGGTCCCGCATTCCCACCCGATACCACAACTCGGCACGCGCGAGTTCGACAGCCGCCAGCAGGTCAGTGGTGTCCGGTCCGGCCACGCCTGCCGCCGCGTCCACGTGCTCCATTGCGGCACGTACCGGTCGGGTGTTGTGGTGGAGTCCATACCGGTCGTGGATTCGCGCGAGCTCCAGATGGAGCGCGACCTCCTCGGCAGGTCGTAAACCATCGGCGGCGAGGTGATGCTCGGCCAGTCGCTGGGCATCGGCGAGCGTGCCTCGAAGCCGAGCGTCCCGTATCTCCTGAACGGCATTGGGCGACTGTGCACGCGCGGTGCAAGGTAGCGCTGCCAGAGATGCCGTCGCGCAGACGAGCAGCGTGTTCCATCGGACCCCGATGACTGTGCGCTTCGTGTTCATCCGGGCTCGACTCTGTTGCGATGCGACGTCAAGCATCTCGAGCGGACTCCAGCAATGACGGGGTGATCGGAAGCCGGCGCACGCGGATGCCGGTCGCGGCGAACACGGCATTCGCCACCGCAGGGGCTACCATCGGCACCGGGTGCTCCCCGAACCCGCCCGGCCGTTCGCGGCTCGGTACGATGTGAATATCGAGCTCCGGCATCTCGTGCATGGCGAGGACCCGGAAGTCCTGATATCCGCGCTGTACGGCCTGTCCGCGTTTGAAGTCGATCTTGCCGTGCAAGGTGCACGAAAGCCCCCAGACGATACCGCTCTCCGTCTGACCTGCGACCCCCAACGGATTCAATGCAATACCGCAATCGACGACACAAGTGATACGCTCGACCCTGAGATCGGTGAGATCCTCGGCAAGAGAGACCTCCGCTACCTGTGCGATGTAGCTCCCTCCGTGATACACGTTGGCAGCAATACCGCGCCCGCGAAGTCGGCCATCCTCCGGCAGAGGATGGCCCCATCGTGCGCGCTCAGCGGCCAATCTGTGCACGTGCGCCAGGCGGCGTCGGTCGAGGGGAATCGGGCCGATCATGCGTTGCTCGCTGCCGATCGCCGCGAGGCGGAACGCCAACGGATCCTGACCGCTCAGGTGGGCCAACTCATCGAGGAATGACTCCCGTGCGAACACCGTTGATGGGTACTCGACGGCGCGCCAGGGGCCGTAAGGAACCGGACTCGGAACATCGACGGCGTCGACCTGGAGGTGAGGAATATCGTAGGGATTGTCGAACGCGCCCCAGGGACTGACGCCGCTCGAGTAGTGGTCGGGTGCCTTGGGGTCCGGCGGCACATTTCCGTAAATGTCGCGCCCGCCGTGGATGTCGTAGATCGTCAGGTCGGATGCCGTTCCGACGTGTGCCAGGGCGGTGAGTCCACCATCCTGATCCAATCCGCCAGTCAGGCGCTCGACGGTAGCCGGTAGGAAATATCCGAACCGCGTCTCGTCCGTTCGCGTCCACACCACCTGCACGGGTTGCGCGATCGCCCTCGAAATCTCCGCCGCCTCGGCCAGGTAGTCGGCGAACAACCGCCGGCCGAACCCCCCACCCATCAGCGTCGCGTGGATGCGTATTCGCTCCTCCGGCAAACCGGTCACTTTCACCGCCTGCTCCATGCATCGGTGCTGTGTCTGCGTGGGCGCCCAGAACTCCGCCCTGTCCGATCGGACGTGCGCCGTACAGTTCATCACCTCGAGCGGCGCGTGCGCCTGGAGGGGGAACGTGTAGGTCGCGGTATGCGTGGTAGCAGCCGACGCAAGCGCGCTCGCGGTATCGCCCTCGTGGCGGACTACAAACCTCGGCCCGTCGTCCAGGTGCCCCGTCAGTTCGGCGATGAACACGTCGGAGTCGAACTCCCGCTCGGACCCGAGATCCCACTCGATGTCCAGGTCACGCCGGGCGGCCATCGCCGCCCAGGTGGTCTCGGCGACGACCGCAACACCCTGCTGGATGCCGGCCATGACCGGCATGACGTGCAGCACGCCGGCGCGTTCCATGGCACGCGTCGCGTCGAAGCGTACGAGCTTCGCACCCAACACCGGTGCGCGTTCGATGCTGGCGAACCGCATGCCGGGAATCCGGACGTCGATCCCGTAGCGAGCACGCCCCGTGACAATGGCGGGAGCGTCGACCCGCTTCATTGGTGTGCCCAGGATTGTGAACTCCGATGGATCCTTCAGTTGCGGTTCTTCGGGTACCGGCTGCTCGGCAGCAGCCTCCGCGAGTTGCCCGTACGTCAGCCGTTGCCCGGTCGCCTCGTGGACCACGGTTCCGGCCTCCGCACGACACGAGGCGGCCCCGACTGCCCACCGGGCTGCAGCTGCGGCCACCAGCATCTCACGCGCCGCCGCCCCGGCCGTGCGAAGCGTCTGGTAGGTGCCGCGGCTGCTGCCGCTGCCGCTCGTATGGAGTCGAATACCCGCGAACCGCGGACCGGTGACGGCCTGCTCCAAGCGAATCCGTGCGGGATCGGCTTCCAGCTCCTCGGCAATCATCATCGGGAGCAGCGTGCGTACCCCCTGGCCCATCTCGTGACGGATCACGAAGATCGTGACCGTCTCGTCCGATGCGATGCTCAGGTAGGCGTTGGGCTCGAAGACAGCGGCGCTCTGTTCCAGTCCGGCCGCCTCCAGCTCCGGCAAACGGAGCGCAAAGAGCAGCCCGCAGCCGGCGGTCACTGAACTCGACAGGAATTCGCGCCGCGTGACGGGACTCATCGGTCCCCCATGGCGCTGGCCCGCCGGATGGCGCGACGCATGCTGTCGAAGGTGCCGCACCGGCATACGTGGCCGGACATCGCCCGGTCGATATCGGCGTCAGTCGGGTTTTGGGTCCGCTGTAGGAGCGCTGCGGCGGCCATGAGCATGCCGGGCTGGCAATACCCGCACTGGGCCACGTCCTCCTCGATCCACGCTTGCTGGCACGGGTGGGATCCATCCGCCGACAGCGCCTCGATAGTGACGAAGGTCCGCCCCGCCGCCTCGGCCACGGTGAGGAGGCAGGAGCGCAGGGGAGCACCGTCTTCGTGCACAGTGCACGCCCCACAGACCCCTTCGCCGCAGCCGTACTTGGTGCCCGTGAGGCCGAGGTTGTCACGCAGTATCCACAGTAGCGGCGTATCAGCATCGGCGGAGACCGTGCGAGCGCGGCCGTTGACGGTCAGGGTGAACGAGGGCATGTGCCTCCCCGTCAGGGACAAACAGGTGGATCGAGGTGTTTCGGGCAATACCCCGCGTACGAGCCGGGGTTCGCGGCGTTCCCCGCGTTGACGCCGGCATCCACGCGTCACAGCGCTTCACCGGTTCCGCACGCGGCCTTACGTTCAGGCCATCATACCACTCATGTCAGAGATGCGCAGTACTGGCCCATTGTCGCATGCAACCGGAGCACTTTGAGGTGACGCCATGAAGGCAGACGAGATTATCCGACTGCTGCAGCTCGTACCCCATCCCGAGGAAGGCGGGTTCTTTCGGGAGACGTACCGCAGTTCGGCGGACTTCGAGCCCGGCGCACCATTTCCGGGGCGGCGATCAGTCGCAACGGCGATCTACTACCTTCTAACCGCCGACACCTTCTCAGCCATGCACAGACTGCCGGGTGATGAGGTATATCATTTCTACCTGGGTGACCCGGTCGAGTTGCTGGAGCTTCATGCGGACGGTCGGAGCGGCATCACGGTGCTGGGTTCCGATCTGGTCTCCATGACGGCGCAACACGTCGTGCGGGGAGGCACCTGGCAGGGCTCGCGTCTTGCTGAGGGGGGCGCGTGGGCACTACTCGGCACCACGATGGCGCCCGGGTTCGACTTTGACGACTATGAGGCCGGCAGCGCGGCACTTGCCGACCACTACCCCGCGTACGCGGCACGCATCCGTGAGCTCACCATCGGGTGATGACGCCATGAGGTCTCTGCTGCACCGGCGCTCGACGTTGGTGTCCGCGGGCCTGACCGCCGGCGTCGTTTGGGTGGTGTGGGGGTGGGCCATGCACGTGGGCGATCGTTGGCACCTCTTCGCCGACGGCTGGTTCATGTCGGTGACGATGGCCGTCGGGTCGTTCATCGCGGGTGCGACCAGCGAGGGCGGGGGTGCAGTCGCCTTCCCTGTGATGACGCTGGCCTTCGGGATCGATCCGGCGACCGCGCGCGATTTCTCGCTCATGATCCAGACGGTCGGCATGGTCGCGGCGTCGATCACCATCCTCTACACGCGGATCGGCATTGAGCACCGCGCGCTCCTGTGGGCGACGGTCGGTGGGGCCGTGGGGGTCGTGGTAGGGCTGGAATCGCTGGCCGGGCTGGTACCACC
>JBDHJO010000216.1:0-4331 GCA_039586875.1 Gemmatimonadota bacterium
CAAGATCCTGAAGCCGGAACTCGCGGCGGTGCTGGGCGCCGACCGGTTCATCCAGGAGATCAAGACCACCGCCAGCCTCCAGCACCCGCACATCCTGCCGCTCTTCGATTCGGGAGAGGCGAACGGGTTCCTGTTCTATGTGATGCCCTACGTCGAGGGCGAAACGCTCCGCGACAAGCTGGACCGCGAAGCACAGCTCGGGATCGACGAAGCGGTGCGCATCACGTGCGAGGTGGCCGATGCGCTGGACTACGCGCACCGGCACGGGGTGATCCACCGGGACATCAAACCGGAAAACATCCTGCTGCACGACGGCCGCCCGATGGTGGCGGACTTCGGCATTGCGTTGGCGGTGAGTGCGGCGGCCGGCGGGCGGATGACGGAGACGGGACTGAGCCTCGGCACGCCACACTACATGAGTCCGGAGCAGGCGACGGCGGAGAAGGAGCTGACGGGTCGGTCGGACATCTACTCGCTGGCCGCTGTGCTGCACGAGATGCTGGCGGGGGATCCGCCGCACACGGGCTCGACGGTGCAGCAGATCATCATGAAGATCGTGACGGAGGAGGCGGAGCCGGTCACGACGGCCAGGAAGACGGTGCCGCCGAATGTGACGGCGGCGGTGGGGAAGGCGTTGGAGAAGCTCCCGGCCGACCGGTTCGACACGGCGAAGTTGTTCGCTGCGGCGCTGACCGACGCTGCCTTCACGACGACGGGAGCGACCGCGGCCGGGTCGCGCGGAGCGAAGCCGGCGGTCGCACTGGTTCGCCAGCCGCTCGTGATCGGGCTCGCCGTTGCTCTCGTTCTGGCGATTGTCTTCGCGGCGACGCAGTGGAGAGCCGCGCACCGGGACGTGGCGCCCGCCGTCGTGCGGTTCACCATGGACGTGGGTGCCTCGATGCTCATCGGCAACTCGGCGGGCGGCACCAACATGGCGGTGTCCCCGGATGGGCGAACGATCGCCTACGCGTTCGTGGACCAACTCGGCACCTCCCGGGTCTATGTCCGGCGGCTGGCCGAGAACACGGCGCACCCGCTCGAGGGTACCGAGGGGGCGCAGCAACCGACCTTCTCACCAGACGGGCTGTGGATTGCCTATCTGATCCGTGACATGATTTGGCGGGTTCCGGTGACCGGCGGCACCCCGGTGATGGTCGGTTCGACTGAAGCATCTCCCGTGGGACTGACATGGAGTTCGGCCGACCTCATCCTCGCGGGGACGGCCGGCGGGATCGTCGCGCTGCCGTCCAACGGCGGTACTGTGCGTATCGTTGCCGCGCCCGACACGGCCGCCGGTGAGTTGTTCTTCAACCAACCGCGCGCCGTGCCCGACGGGGAGACCGTGTTCTTCGTGGTACAACCGGAGGGCGGGCTCACGGGCGCGCGGCTCGCGTCACTCTCCCTCAACACCGGCGAGGTGACACGCTACGGGCTCAGCGCGCTTGACCCGCTTGGCTACGTGGAGGGCACACTGGTGTACGTGGTTCCGTCGGGTGCCCTCATGGCCGTGGGCATCGACCTGCGGCGGGGACGGGTGATCGGCGACCCCGTGGCCATCGGACCTACCGTACTCACCCGCATTGCGGGCAACAGCGATGCGGCGCTGTCGCTGACCGGTACCCTGGTGTATCAGGCGGGGAACGCCGACGCGGTCGTCGGGTGGGTCGGGGCCGACGGGCGGTTCGAGCCAGTGCTCACGGAATCTCGGGCGTACGCGTATCCGCGGTTGTCGCCCGATGGGAAGCGCATTGCCGTATCGATCGGAAGCGGCGGCCGGTCCGACGTGTGGGTGTACGACCTCGCGTCCAGTACCCTCACCCGGCTCACCGACACGGGCACGGACAACGAGCGACCCGAATGGACGCCGGACGGACGGAGCGTCCTGTACCGGACGGACCGTGGGACGCGCACCGCGATCTGGGTGCAACCGGCCGATCTCAGCGGGCCTCCGGTGCCGCTCCAGGCGAGTGAGGCACACGATTTCTACGAAGGCGTGGTGACACCCGACGGGCGGCACATCGTGTTCCAGGTCGACGACGGTGGTGCCAGCCAGGCGGACGTGTTGTACCGGGCGCTGGACGGTGACACGACGGCGCGTCCCATCGCCGCGACCAACTTCGTCGAAGCACAGGCGCGCGTCTCGCCCGACGGACGGTGGGTGGCCTACGTCACGGACGCGTCGGGGGCGTCGCAGGTCGTGGTGCAACCGTTCCCGGGGCCGGGCGGCCGAGTGCAGGTGTCCGTTGCCGGAGGATCGGAACCGGTCTGGGGACCGGACGGTCGGCGGCTCATGTATCGCGACGGGCAACGGCTCATCGCGGCGAGCGTCACCACATCACCGGGGTTCGCGGTCGCGGGGCGCACGGAGGTCCTGGCGGACCAGTACGTCTTCGCGCAGGCGCCGCACGCGAACTACGACGTCGGTGGCGACGGAAACCGCTTCCTGATGGTGAGGAGCGCGCTGGAGCCGGAGCTCGTGGTCGTGTATGGGTGGCTGAGCGAACTGCGTGCGCGGATGCAGGGCCCGCAATGACCGGACGGCAAAGACGGGAAGGACGGTAGAGCGGACCGTTGCACGTTGTACGTTGCACGTCCCCTTGCACCTTGCACCGTGTACCTTGCACCTAGATGACTGATCTCACCGACCGCCTGACCTCGGCCCTGGCCGATCGCTACCGCATCGAGCGCGAGCTTGGGGCGGGTGGGATGGCCACGGTCTTTTTGGCCGAGGATCTCAAGCACGACCGCAAGGTCGCGCTCAAGATCCTGAAGCCGGAGTTGGCCGCGGTGCTCGGGGCCGACCGGTTCATCCAGGAGATCAAGACCACCGCCAGCCTACAGCACCCGCACATCCTGCCCTTGTTCGATTCGGGCGAGGCCGACGGCTTCCTGTTCTACGTCATGCCGTACGTCGAGGGCGAGACGCTCCGCGACAAGCTGGACCGGGAAGCGCAGCTTGGGATCGACGAAGCGGTGCGGATCACGTGCGAGGTGGCCGACGCCCTGGACTACGCGCACCGGCACGGGGTGATCCACCGCGACATCAAGCCGGAGAACATCCTGCTGCACGACGGCCGGCCGATGGTGGCGGATTTCGGGATCGCGCTGGCGGTGAGTGCGGCGGCCGGCGGGCGCATGACAGAGACGGGACTGAGCCTCGGGACGCCGCACTACATGAGTCCCGAGCAGGCAACGGCGCAGAAGGACCTGACGGGCCGCTCCGACATCTATTCACTCGGTGCGGTGCTGCACGAGATGTTGACTGGAGACCCGCCGCACACGGGCTCGACGGTGCAGCAGATCATCATGAAGATCGTGACGGAGGACGCCGAACCGGTCACGAATGCCCGGAAGACGGTCCCACCCAACGTGGCCGCGGCCACGGCCAAGGCGCTCCAGAAGCTCGCGGCCGATCGCTTCGAGACCGCTGCCCGATTCGCCGACGCGCTCAGGGACGCGCGCTTCTCGATGACTGCCCCGACGGCAGACGCCTCGCTTCGGCCAGAGGTAGGTGGCCGCCGACTCCCGCGGGTGGTGTGGGCAGCCGCACCGGCGCTGCTGGTGGTTGGCATGCTTCTCGGCTGGCTCGCGCGTCCTGCGCCGCATGTCGCGACAGGGGTAACCCGGTTCACGATTCCGGTGCCGCAAGGGCATGCGATCCGGAATTTCTCGCCAAACCTCGCGGTCGCACCCGATGGCCGCGCGGTTGCCTACGTGGCGGGCGACTCCCTATTTGTCCGTCGGTTCGAACGTCCCGAAGCGCAATCACTCGGTGCCGTTGGGGGTGCAACTGCTCCACGCTTCTCCGCGGACGGTCAATGGGTGTACTTGTGGGTCCCGGGCCTCGGCCTCAGAGGCGTGTCGATCGACGGCGGGCCCGTGGTGAACTTCGAGGGCCGGCCGATCAGTGAGACGCTCGTCGCGGGGGGGGGTGGGAGCCAGGTCCGGATCCGGCGCGCCGGCGACACCGCATGGGTGGCGCTCACAACCGCCGCGCCCGACGGATCGGAGGGCGCGCGCGCGCAGCCCCAGTTACTGGACGGCGGTCGACTCGTCCTCTATACGAGCCTCGGCCCCGGGATGATGTGGAGTGGTGCGCGCGTCGTGCTGGAGGAACTCGCCACCGGCGAGCGTACCACGATCGTGGATGGCGGGACGTACGGCCGTTACGTACCGACCGGCCACGTGGTGTACATCACGGAAGACGGCACCCTGGAAGCGGTGCCCGTCGATCTGAAGCGGCAGCAGGTGACGGGGCCGCCTCGTACGGTGGAGACTGGTGTTCGGACAGCGTATTGGGGTGGCGCCGGATCGTTCGCCGTCTCCGATGC
>JBDHJO010000217.1:0-4305 GCA_039586875.1 Gemmatimonadota bacterium
GCTCGCGCTGGTCGTCCACGGCGATGATTCGTCGCTGGGGCTGGTGCAGCTATTCTTCGAGGACCTCGTCGCCTCCCTGGCCGCCGTGTCTCCGACGGCCGAGGCGCAGAAGCCGGTATTGGCAGCCGATTTCGAACGCGAGTTGAACGACAGTCTGGCAAGTCTCTTCGGGCGGTGACGGCGTGTCGCTAGTCAATTTCACGACTCGGGAAATTTCCTGTAAGATCGTCTACTACGGTCCGGGCCGATCGGGCAAGACGACGAATCTCCAGTACATCTACGGCCGCGTGCCGGACGACCGGCGCGGCAGGATGGTGTCGCTGGCGACGGAGACCGAGCGCACGCTGTTCTTCGACTTCCTCCCGCTCGATCTTGGGTCGATCTCCGGATTCACGACGCGGTTCCAGCTGTACACCGTGCCGGGGCAGATCTACTACGGCTCGACCCGCAAGCTCGTGCTGCAGGGGGCGGACGGAGTGGTCTTCGTCGCCGACAGTCAGGTCCGTCAGCTCGACGAGAACATCGAGAGCCTGCAGGGATTGCAGGCCAACCTGATCGACATGGGCTCCAACATGCGGTCGATGCCCCTGGTGTTCCAGTACAACAAGCAGGATCTGCCGTCCGAGCTCATCCTCACGGCACGGGAACTTGACGACGCGCTGAATTTCTGGGACATCCCGAGCTTCAGCTCGGATGCGGTACAGGGCAAAGGCGTCTTCGAGACGCTTCGCGCCATTTCGGAGAGTGTGCTCCGCAAGCTCTCGACCGAGGCGCCGCGCTAGATGGAGGAGCTGAACCCGCGGCTCACGTTCGAGACCTTCGTGGTCGGTGCCGCGAATCGGTTGGCGGTCACGGCCGCCCGCAAGGTCGGGGAGTCACCGGGCACCGCATACAATCCGCTCTTCGTCTACGGCGGCAGTGGCCTCGGGAAGACGCATCTGCTCATGGCGATCGGGCACCTCGCGCGCGAGCTCCGGGCCGACATCGACCTCGAGTACGTGACGCTCAACGAGTTCGTGGAGTTGTACCAGGCAGCGGTCGCCGCCGGGCAAACGGATGCGCTGCGCAGTCGCCTCGCCCGCGCGGACGTCCTGCTCGTGGACGATGTGCACTTCCTCGCCCGCCGGCACGAGCTTCAAGCCGAGTTGCTCCGGGTGGTCGAGCAGCTGCAAAGCGCCAGCCGGCAGATCGTGCTCACCAGTGACCGTCCGCCCACGGAGATTCAGGATCTCGACGATCGGTTGATTTCACGCTTCGACGGCGGGCTCGTGGTCGACATCGACACGCCCGAGTTCGAAACCCGTCTGGCGATCTTGCGTCGTGGCGTCGCCGACCGTGAGGTGGCGGTCGAGGCGGAGGTGTTGGAGGTGATCGCGGGGACTCAGGTGCAGAGTGTGCGCGAGCTCATCGGGCTACTGAACCGGTTCATTGCCTTTCAGGCCGTGAGTGAGATTCCCCTCACAGCCGCTGCAGCGGGCCAGTTGCTGGCGGGGCAGGTGCCAGCGACGCCTGACGGGCAGGCCAGCGCATTGCCCCAGGACAACACCGACGAATTCGCGGCCTTCCTCTCGGGTATCAGCCACACGGTGCAAGAGCAAGTCGATGTCTGGCGGCATCGTGTGCAGGAGGCTATCAGCCAATGGGCCAGCGAGGGTTACCGAACGGATCGGCTCGAGCGGCTCCTTCGGCAGGAGGTTCCCTCCGGGATCGAGCGAACGATCCGGGAGTACGAACGAGACATCGACCGGCTTCGAGGGTTCCAACGGGCGATGGCGCGCGTGGATCCGCAGCGGGTCTCGGAACCCGAGTTCTTCGACCCGGACCGGCTGAAAGACGCGGATGAGTTGGTTCAGGCCGCGCTTCGGGAAGGGCGACCGCCGCCCGGCCCCTCGCCGGCGTGGACCATGGCCGACCTCGTGACGGGGGGGTCAAACCGGGTGGCGATGTCCGCGGCCGCTGCCGTCATCGCGACGCCGGGTGCGGTCTATAACCCCCTGGTGCTGCAGGGCCCCGATGGCGTTGGGAAGACGCATCTCCTGCACGCCATCGGCAATGCGCTTGGCAAACACGGCACGCGGGTCGCGTGCCTGACAGCCCAGGAGTTCGTCGATGAGCTTCTCGATGCGATCGACGGGGACCGCATCGACGGGTGGCGACGCCGCTATCGTGGCACGACGGCGCTGTTGATCGACGACGTGCAGTTGCTGGCGGGGAAGGAACGATCCCAGGAAGAACTCTTCCATCTATACAACCGGTTGCTGACCGAGGGACGCCAGCTGGTGTTCACCATCGGGGCACCGCCGAGTGAGGTTCCGGGGCTCGACCCCCGCCTGGTCTCGCGGCTCCAGGGCGGCCTCATCGCCCCGATCGGGCCGCCGGATCGGGATGTGCGGCGGGGGCTGGCGTCCGCCCGGCTCGCCGCACGGTACGGCGACGCCGACCCGGATGTCGCCGAGTATCTCGCCGAGAGCCAGTTCGAATCCTTGCGGGCGCTGGTCAATGCGATTCAACGCCTCGTGCGCATGGCAGACGCCGAGGGCACATCCCCGACCCTCCAATTGGCACGCACCGTTCTGGAGGGAGTTCCTCGGACATCCGTGTCCACCCGGCCGGTCCGCACCAGTGGCATGGGCCTGTCCCTTTCCAGTGCGCTGCACAGCCACGAAAAGGTCGTGTGGGAGTGGCCAGAGTTGACCGACAGGATCGTGGAGGTTTCCGCGTGATGGCGATCAAGGGGAGTCTCCGCGAAGCATCCCTGGCCGACGTGCTCCAGCTCCTGGCGCTCGGCCAGAAGACGGGGTGCCTGACCGTGACGGATCGATCGAGCCTGGGTCACATCTACTTCGATCGGGGCCGAATCGTTTACGCCTCCGTTGTGAACCGTGTCGACCGGCTCGGCGACATGTTGGTCAAGGGCGGGACCATCACGAACGACCAGTTGGACGAGGCCATCGAAGAGCAGGCCAAGCAGCGCGGTCGACGCCTCGGGGAGATCCTGGTCGAGCAGGGAGCCTTGAGTCGCACGGAGCTCGACCGATGCATGCGCGTGCAGATCGAAGAAGCGGTGTATTTCCTGTTCACGTGGAGCCAGGGGACGTTCACCTTCGAAAGCGACGTCCACCCGGACGAGCATGACTTCTTGGTGAGCGTCAATCCCGAAGGGCTGTTGCTCGAAGGGGCCAGACGCGTGGACGAATGGAGCCTGATCGAGAAGAAGATCCCGTCGATGGATCTGATCTTCACGATGGACCACGCACGGCTCGACGCCTCGGACGTCACGCTCACCCCCGAGCAGCAACGCCTCGTCCCGCTCCTCGACGGGCAGCGGGACGTGAGTCAACTGGTCGAGGATTCGGGTTTGATGGAGTTCGACGTCGGCAAGGCCGTGTACGGGCTCGCGACGGCGGGATTCGTCCGCCGGGTGGGGCAGACGCAAGTCGCGGCACCGTCGGTCACGGGCGAAACCCGCGCGGAAGAGCACCGCAACCTCGGGGTTGCCTTCTATCGGACGGCCATGCTCGACGAGGCCACACGCGAGCTGCGCCGGGTCGTGGACCTCCGGCCGTCGGATGGGACGGCGTACTCGTACCTCGGACTCATCGCGCTGCGACAGGGACACTGGGAGGCGGCGGCGGCTTACTTCACCCAAGCGGTCGAGCACATCGGCCCGACGGCTGGCACGCTCGCGAATCTCGCGCTGAGTCTCGAGAAGGCGGGCCGTCTCGACGATGCGGAGAGCGCGTACTCCGAAGCCGCGGCGCTCGACGGCAAGGACATTCGCATTCTCGTCGGTTGGGGTGCCGTCGCGCTGCAGCGCGGCGAGTTCGACGTTGCAGCAGGCCGGCTCGATCAGGTCCTGGAGGTCGCACCGGATCGCACACCGCCGCCGATCTGGTATTGGGCGCGCGGACTCGCCGCCGCGGGGTCGGGGCGCCTGGAGGATGCCGAGGACCTGCTCCGGCGGGGGCTCGAGCGATACCGCCACCATCCCGTGCTCATGAACAATCTCGCGACGATTCTCGAGGTGCGCGGTGATCTGGACGCGGCCGGCGAGACGCTGCAGGAGGCACTGACCGCGGAGCACACGGTACCGCAGCTGGCGAAGAACTGGGGCGATCTGTTGTACCGGTCCGCGCGCTACGACGAAGCATGGGATGCCTACCAACAGGCGATTCGTCTGCAACCGACTCTCGGGGACGACGTCTACTTCCGTCTCGGGAACATCGCGTACAAGCGGCAGGACAACGAGCAGGCGACCGAGTATTGGCATCGGGCACTGGAGCTCAACCCTGGGCACGAGTTAGC
>JBDHJO010000218.1:0-7447 GCA_039586875.1 Gemmatimonadota bacterium
GCGCCTTGTCGAAGACCGTAACCTGCCACCCGTGAGCCGCCAGTCGATTGGCGCAAACGGCACCGCTGATGCCGGCACCGACAACCGCAGCCGAGGGGCTCCGGTCCCACTTGGACCGCGACGACCCCGCGTGGTTGTTGCCTGGTTGAACGATCATGGTAAACCCTGATACTGCAAAAGTTTGGAATGGTGGTCGGTTCGAGCACGAAGCGACGCCATAGTGAAAAGTGACACATCCTTGCTGTGTTGTCAAGTTTTTGTCTAGTTTTTTCTAGACAAAATATCAACATGGGCTGCTCTTTGGCATCTGCCTAGATGTGCGACTCACCCCACTTGATCCCAATCGACCACGCTTTTATCTATTTTGCATATAGATTTTTCATACACCTAAACGCTACGAACGGGGAGGTTTCACGTGCGATCGTTCCGAACACTCTGCTCCCTGTCATGCATCGCGACCGCGCTCGCGGCCGCTGCCGCCGCGCAGGCGCCTGACGACGCCGCACCGCCTGACGACGCCGCACCGCAACCGGGGACCGCCCCGGAGCACATCGGGCTCGCGACCATCACCGAACAGGACTTCCGCACGAAACTCGAAGCATTGGCGCACGACTCGACCAAGGGGCGCGAGACGCCAAGCCCCGAGTTGGAAAAGGCCGCCGAGTGGGTTGCGGTGCAGTTCGAGCGCGCCGGCCTCGAACCGGGCGGGGTGGCTGGGACCTACTACCAACCGTTCACACTCCGGCAATCGCGGCTGGACACGCTCACCACGGTGGTTGCCTCGTGCGCCGGTACCCCCGTCGAGTGGCAGTTCGGCAGCGAGTTCATCTACATCATCGGCGGTGATCCGGCGCCCATCACGAGCGCGCCCCTCGTGCTGCTTCGCGGGATGCCGTCCACCGTCGACCAACTCTTCGCCGACGTGGATCTCGAGGGGTCCGTGCTCGTGCACACCGTCCCACCCGACAAACTGGGCGGCCGTTTCCTGAATCCGATTCATGAGGCGGCATACGCGGCCGGCGCTGTTGCGCACGTCATCATCACGGACATGCCCGACGGGCTGTGGAGCCGCTTCCAAGGCAGGACGTACACGGAGCAATGGGACCTGATCGGCGGGACCGGTCAGCCCGACGAACCCGGCCGTATGGCCATCTACGGCCTGCGCCTCGGCGCGGGCTCCGCCCTGCTTGAAGCTGCCGGCGAAGACCCGACGACCGCACTCGATTCCACGGCGAGCGGAGTCAGGCCGCTGGATGATTTCACCCTCACCCTCAGCCCGCATTACACCGTGCTGGACGAGCCGACTGCCGCCAATACCATCGGCATCCTCCGCGGGCACGACCCGAACCTGCGCCACGAGGCAGTAGTCTTCACGAGCCACATGGATCATGTGGGACTGACCAGTGGCCGCTGTCGCACATCGCGGGAAGTACCGGAAGACACGATCTGCAACGGTGCCGACGATAACGCGTCCGGCACCGTCGGCGTCATCGAGCTTGCCGAGGCCTTCGCGGCACTTCCCGAGCGCCCGGCCCGGACGCTGATCTTCGCCGCAATGGCTGCAGAGGAGCGCGGTCTCTTCGGCTCCTACTACTACGTGAAGAACCCGTTGGTGCCGATCGCCAACACCGCGGCCGTCATCAACCTCGACATGATCGCCAGGAACCCGTCGGATACGGTCGGGCTCGTCGGCAAGGATTACTCGTCCATGGGTGGGATCGTCGACGACCTGCTCGCCCGGCATCCCGAGCTCGAGCTCACGACGACCGAGCACGAGGGGATCTACTGGGGATCGGACCACTACCCGTTCGCGCGGCGCGGCGTGCCTGCCCTCTTCTTCTTCAGTGGCATCCATCGTGATCTCCACGTTGCGACCGACAACGTGGACCGCGCCGACACGGATCAGGCGACGCGCATCGTCAAGTTGGCGTTCCTCGCCGGCCTCCACGTGGCGAACGCGGACAGGCGTCCGGCCTGGGACGAGGATGCTCGGCGGCGGGTCATGGGTGCGCACGAGTAACGGTAGTGCCGGTCGTGGCCGAGCCTGCGTCGATGTCGATCGGGCTCGGTTGCGCCTCCCTTCGACAACCCTAGCTTCCCCATGCGGACGGCTGCGGTTGCAGCTGCGGCTTCATGGGATGATGACGATGAGGTGGACGATGCTCGTGCCCCGCTGGATCTCCGCGATGGCTGCGGGTTCGCTGCTGGCGACCCCGGCCCTCGCACAACTGCCGTATCCCGAAACACCGACCGTCGACCACGTCGACACCTACCACGATACGACGATCGCCGATCCCTACCGGTGGCTCGAAGATGCGAGCGCGGAGGACACCCGCGCATGGATCGAAGCGCAGAACGAGCTCACGTTCAGCTACCTCGGCAACCTCCCGGGACGGGAGTTCCTGCGAGACCGGCTGACGGCGCTCTGGGACTACGCGCGGTACGATACGCCGTTTACGGAGGGCGAGCACTACTATCACTTCAAGAACGACGGGCTCCAGAATCAGTCGGTGCTGTTCCGGCAGGAGACGCTGGGTGGGCCGGTCGAGGTCGTCCTCGACCCCAACACCTTTTCCGATGATGGTACGATTGCGCTGAGCGCCTGGTCCTTCAGCGACGACGGCTCGCTCATGGCCTACGGCCTCCAGCGTAGCGGTTCGGACTGGCGGGATTATCGGGTCCGCGACCTCAGCACCGGGACCGACCTGCCCGATCACATACAGTGGATCAAGTTCTCTGGGGTCTCGTGGACGCACGACAACGCCGGCTTCTTCTACAGCCGGTACCCGGAGATCGGCACCGACTCCTTGCAGGGGGCCGTGTACAACCACACGGTCTACTACCACCGGGTCGGCACCCCGCAAGCCGAGGACGTTGTCGTGTACGCGCGACCGGACGAACCCGAGTGGGGGCTGAACCTGTCCGTCACCGAGGACGGGCGGTACGGGATCATCTGGGTGTCCCATGGCACCGATGAACGCAACAGAATCCACTACATCGACTTCGGCGACCCGGATTCCCCTGCCGTGCAAGGCGGGGTCGTCCGGCTTCTCGACGATTTCGACGCGGGCTACGGTTTCATCGGCAACAGAGGAACGACGTTCTACTTCCGGACCGACCTGGATGCCCCGAAGTACCGGGTCGTTGCCATCGACATTGCAAAGCCCGAACGCGAGCACTGGAAGACGGTGATCCCGGAAGGGAACGACGTACTCCAGGAGGTTCGCATCATCGCCGATCGCTTTGTGACTTCGTACCTCCACGATGCGCACAGCCGGGTCGTGATCCAGGCGCTGGACGGCACGGTCGAGCGCGTGCTCCCGCTTCCGACCGTGGGTTCCGTCGGCGAGATGTCGGGCAAAGAGGACGGGTCGGAGATGTTCTACTCGTTCACCTCTTTCCTCTACCCTTCGACCGTGTTCCGCTACGACTTCACGACCGAGGCCACCGAGACCGTGTTCGCTCCCGATGTCGACTTCGACGCGACGCGGTTCGAGACGACGCAGGTGTTCTATCCGTCAAAGGACGGGACACCGATTCCGATGTTCATTACGCACCGGAAGGGACTCACGCTCGACGGCTCGAGCCCCACCTATCTCTACGGATACGGCGGCTTCAACGTCTCGCTGCGGCCGGGGTTCTCCGTTGCCAACGCGGTGTGGCTCGAGCTGGGCGGGGTGTACGCAATGGCGAACCTGCGCGGCGGTGGCGAATACGGCGAGGCGTGGCACCGCGACGGGATGCTCGACAAGAAGCAGAACGTGTTCGATGACTTCATCGCTGCCGCGGAGTACCTCGTCGCGGAGGGGTACACGTCACCCCAGAGGCTCGCGATCGGAGGAGCATCCAACGGCGGGCTTCTGGTCGGAGCGGTACTGAATCAACGGCCCGACCTCTTTGGTGCCGCACTGCCGGCCGTCGGCGTCATGGACATGCTGCGGTTCCAGAAGTTCACGATCGGCTGGGCGTGGACGTCGGACTACGGATCTTCCGACGATCCGGAGATGTTCCCGTACCTTTGCGCCTACTCCCCCTACCACAATCTCCGGGACGCCGCGTACCCGGCGGTGATGGTGACCACCGCGGATCACGACGACCGAGTGGTGCCCGGCCACTCCTTCAAGTACGCCGCCCGACTGCAGGCCGTGCAGCAGGGCGGCACGCCGGTGCTCATCCGCGTGCAGACGAAGTCCGGGCATGGCGGAGGCAAACCGACCAAGATGCGGATCGAAGAAGCCGCCGATCGGTGGGCATTCGTCGCGGCCAACCTCGGCATGGACCTCCCGACCCCGAACACGGTGCCGTAGGCAATCAGCCTCTCGGTGGGACGTCCGACCGCCCAATTCGGCACACAACAACGGCGAGGAGATCACCGATCTCCTCGCCGTTCACCTCATGCCGGCGCCCCCCGTTACGGGTCGACGCGCTCTGCCGTCCCCCAGAGGACCTCTCCGGGCCCGTACATCTCGAACATCCGGGCCGGGCCGTCCCCCATATCGAATTCAAGCGCCAGGTCCATGACGAGATCGAAGAGCTCACCGTCCTGGATGAACGCCGGGATCAGCATGCCGTCGGCCTGTGGCACGAGCCACGTCTCCTCGAGAATCGGATTGGGAGGTCCATCCCAATGCGCCACCAGGTGCTCACCATCGTGTGAGATGACGTACGACTGCTCCTTCGCCGGAAGCGGCGCCTTCGTCGTCAACCGATAGCTCACGCCACAGCTGTCGTTCCCCATACCAGGTGGAGCGTCGTCCCGGTCGCACTCACCGCGGGGAACTCCCAAGTGAGCACTTCGACGAAATCATCCGTGGTCATCGGCTCGACGGGAAACCGCACCTGATCGTCCGACGGCGCGGGCCGCCCAAGGTGAAACCGGCGCGGCTGGGGATCGAGGATCATGGTCCACGGCCCGGTCTCCATGACTTCGAGCCAGACAGAGTACTTGCCTGCAGCGACGTCGTGCTCGTTCAGCGTCACATCATTGCTGAACTCGAAGGTCGTCGCCCAGTTGGCACCTGGCGTCCACACCTCGCCCCAGTGGACGATCCCGCCAAAGAGGTCGGCGCGCCCACGGGCCCGGGGACGGCTGTAATCGACCGTGATGGTGGTGCCGTCGACCGTCTGCGCGATCATCGAGCGTTCACTGGCTCGGATCTGGGCATCCGCGTGCGAAGCGACGCCGAGAAGCAAGCTGCCGACGGCGACGAAGGCGGTGGTGAGTCGCTGAAACATGGGTGTGTCCTTTGGAGGAAGACCTCAACGGAGTCCGCATCACAGCGCGTTGCGGCTCTAAAGAGGAGTATAACAATCGGGTTTTCGAAGGCAACGATCACAAAGACGAAGTCGTTGCAGGCGTTAACCGGGTTAGGATCGCGGTGGGCGTGTGCCCTACGAACCCCGCTGCAGGTCGACGTTCCCGTTTACCGTGGTGAGCGTGAGCCCCCATACTCCACTGCCGATCACGCCCTGCCAGTTCCCCGGCCCCACTTCGGTGAGCGCGAAGTCACTCGCGATGGTGCCGTTGGCCGTGGTCAGACTCACGTCCGCGTTCGCGGCGGCCGGCACTTCCACGGAGACGTTGCCGTTCACGGCCGTGTAGGTGAGGTCCCGATCCCACGTGGTGGTCGCGATCGCCACGTCGATAGCACCGTTGACCACGCTCGCCAGGGCTATCCCCGTCGTTGTCACGACGACAGCGCCATTCACGGTCGTGGCAAACACGTTGCTCCGCAGTTGCTCCGCCAGGACCCCGCCGTTCACGGTCGTGCCGATGAAGGCTACCCCCGCAGGCACCCGGACCGTGAAGTCCACCTCGACGTCGTTGTTCTGCGTACCCAGATGTCCGCCCGACCCGGGCTGGCACTCGTTCGACGGCTGACCGGCCACATCCGGATACACGGCGCAGATCGTGACGCCGTCCGCGTGCGGCACCACCACGATCGTCACGCCGTCGGGGTCGCTGACCTGCCCATCCTTCACCGCCGTGACAGATACGTCGTCACCCGCTTCGTACACGGCACTGATGCTGCCGTTGACGCCCTTGATCTCGATTGCATCACCCTGATCGACCGTGCCGCTCCACGAGAAGTCCACGTCCTCCGGTCCCGTCGAATCGCCACAGCCGGCGGCCAGCACCGCGGCCGCGATCGCTCGCATGACCCGCATGCTGCCTCCCCTGTTCGGTCCCTGTGTTCATGGCCGTCGTGCTGAAGAGTAGGCGCGGGAGCCACCGGGCACCACCGCACTCCCGGCATTAATCCCGAGTCCGGATCGAACCTTTTGCTCTCGAACGGTATCTAAGAAACGGACGCGCTGGATCCGATTCCCGACGCCCTCTAGCTTTGGGGAGTCCCGACCTGTGCTCAGCCTCATGACCGATCAGCTGGACCGACTCCGCGACGCACTCGCCGACCGCTACGCGGTCGAGCGGGAGCTCGGGCGTGGGGGCATGGCGACGGTGTATCTCGCCGACGACCTCCGCCACGGGCGGAAGGTGGCCATCAAGGTTCTGCTCCCGGAGATCGCGGCGTCCCTCGGCCACGAGCGGTTTATCAGGGAAATCGAGATCGCCGCCCGCCTGCAGCATCCCCACGTGCTGCCCGTTTACGACTCCGGAGACGCGGGCGGCATCCTCTACTACGTGATGCCCTACGTCGACGGCGAGTCGCTCGCGGATTTCATCGAGCACCACGACGCGATCCCCCACGGGACCGCCATGCGCATCGCGGCGGACGTCGCGTCCGCACTCGATTACGCGCACCGCCAGGGGATTGTCCACCGGGACATCAAACCCGCGAACATCCTGCTCTCCGACGGACACGCCGTGGTCGCCGACTTCGGCATCGCCAGGGCGATCACCGCTGCGGCGGGCGAGCAGTTGACCCAGGTGGGGCTCGCCGTCGGCACCCCCGCGTACATGAGTCCCGAACAGGCACTCGGCGAGACCGACATCGATGGCCGCACGGACGTCTATGCGCTGGGTTGTGTGGCGTATGAGATGCTGACCGGCGCGGCGCCGTACAGCGGCGAGACACCGCAGAGCATCGTCGCGAAGGTCGTTGCCGGCACCCGCCCCAAGCTCACGGCGGTACCGAGTTCGGTTCGCCACGTGGTAGATCGGGCCATGGCTGCCGAGCGCGATGACCGCTTCGATTCTGCTGCCGATCTGGCTGCCGCGTTGGACGCCACGTTGGCACCGCCCTCGCGCGGCAGGTGGCTCAGTGTGGTTGTCGGTGCCGTCCTCGTCGCCGTCGTCGCCACGCTCAGTGTGAGCTTGACCGTATTCCGCGGATCGCGTGTCGGGCTGCAGGTCGCATCGGAAGCGAGCGTCATTGCCGTTCTCCCGTTTGCGACGACCGGACCCGATGTCGAGCTCCTCGGCGAGGGCATGGTCGATCTCCTCTCGACCAACCTGAGCGGGGCGGGCGGGATCAGCACCGTCGAC
>JBDHJO010000042.1:0-17736 GCA_039586875.1 Gemmatimonadota bacterium
CCACGATCCCGATCGTACGGGCGGAAGAACCCGAACGCGGTAGCCGTCGCCATTCGCTCGTCGAGCCACTCGTGCAGCGGGCCAAACATCCCGCCGGGGTCTACCTCGTCGGGGATCAGCTCGATCTCGTACCCGTCCGGTCTCGCTGCGGCATCGTACACGTCGAGATCCGTACCCCAGTGATGCCGCGAGGCTCCGGGCAGCGCGGACAAACGAAGGATGGCAAGAACGAGCTCTCGCTCGGAGAGCGTGGTGATGTCAATCGGGCGTGCTTCGCTGTCGAGCACCGCGCGCTCCCCGATGGCCTTGCGGTTCCAGATCGAGAGCTGCTGCTCGAAGCTACGGAACCCACTCAGGATCTGTAGATCGAACCCGGCGTCGTGCGCCGCAACTCGCAATCGGTGAAACGGCTCCACCACGGCATGGTGAATGCGCACCCCCAGCGCTTCCGCCTCCGCGTGGGAGCACAGATGTTCGTCCGATCGTCCGGTGAGGTACGCCTTCGTCATCGCCCGCCCTGCCGTCATGCTGATCTGGATGTGTGGTACCAGCGATGATAGAGGGAAGTGCAGCGAACGTCTATGGACGGTGCGGATTCAGGTACCGCCGTCCACTCACTGCAAAGCGAGGTTCATAGCGTAGATGTCGGTTTCGAATACCGCAATGGTGAGATAGAAATGATCGGCCCCGACTGCGGGAGCTCCAGCGAACACGGGCTGCTCGGCCGAATACCGAAATAGCAGGCGCGGCTCACCGCCCGCGACAGGCACCGAGAAGATCCCGGCGCCCATGTCGTCTTCTCCACGAAAGCATATCACTCGTCCGCGCGGGCCGAACGCCGGCCAGACGACCGACCGGAACCCTGCCGTTTCCGCGCTGAGGAGATCCTGCTCCCTCCCATTCGGATCGAGCAGCACCAGGCCTGGGGAGGAGTTGACAAGGCGGTGCGCCACGATCACCTCCCCGACGGGCGACCAGTCCGGTGCCCAAAGTCCCGCCGATATCGTGCGCGGCACACCCCAGGTACCCTCCGGACCGTCCCGAGTCACGACGTCGATCCACGATCCCCCGGTACCCAGTCGGGCAAACACAATGTGCTGACCATCCGGAGCCACCTGCGGCATGAACTCCTGGTCCGGGCTGTCGTATACGAGCTCGACCGCCCCCGTCTCGACGTCGACCGCATAAATCCCACGAGTTCCGCCGCGCGTGGAGTGAAAGGCCACGGTCTTGCCGTCAGGAAAGAAGCTTGGCCCGAAGTCCTCCGCCGGATGTGTGGTCAGGCGGCGCGGTTCCCCACCATCGACAGCCATGAGATACACGTCGCTGGATCCCTCGAGGTTGGCGTCGAACGCCAACCAGTCTCCGTCCCACGACAGATCCGATCCCTCGACGATGAAGTTGCCGGGCGTGAGCGGCACTCCGTCCGCCTTCGTCAGCACGCGATCCTGGACGATCGGGAACGCAGTCAGGTTCCGTCGCAGCCGCAACGAGCCATACACCGCCTTCAAGCCGTCTCGGGATACGGAGACGGAGTGGGCCTCCAGCCCAGTCGTAAACCGGTACGGCTCCCCCTCCGGTTCACCACTCCGGCTCAGCCGGAGCACGTACAGGTCCTTCGAGCCATCGCGATTGGATATGAAGACCAGCCGTCGTTCCCCCAACCATGTCGGGCTCGAATTGAGGCTCGAGCCTCCGGCGGCTTCGATGGACTCCCCGCCTCCCGCGGGTACGACCCATATCGTGCTAGGGGCGACGTTGCCGATGTTGCCCGTCGCATCGTCACGATTCCCGGTGACGTACGCAACCCAACGGCCATCCGGGGACAGTCTCGCCGAATACGGCACGACACTCACCGTGACAACACGGGTGCTCCCTGGATCCGTGCTATCAGCCAGAAACAGAGTGTCCCCACGCTGGCTGAGGATCTTCCCTGCTCGCAGATCCCACACCGTGCCGGCGGTCAGCGCCCGGACCGCACCGCCGAACCGGGGTACGACGGCGCTGGCACGGTCGGGTGCGCTGAAGACGATGCTTCTCCCGTCTTCCGTCCACCGTGGCAGCCTGAGCCCCGCCGGGATGTCCGGGGTGAGCGGGATCGGCCGGCCGCCCTCCAGGTCACGAACGAACACCTGCCCCCGAGCTTGATACGCAACCTCCCGCCCGTCCGGTGAGATCTCGGCGTCGCGCTCGAGATCGTCCGCGCGAGTCACTTGCATCGTGTTGGTGATTCTGACCGGGGCTCCACCTGGTCGGCGCAATGATGACCAGCCCAGGAATCCCACGACCGCAATTGCCACGACGGCTCCGGTGAGGATGGGGATGCGCAGCCCGTTGGTCCTCGAACCGACCGCCCGCACGGGAGCGGAGCCCGCTGGCGTGATCCCGCCGCTCGGCGTGCTCAGTGCTTCGAGGACCGGCAACATCTCCTCGGCACTCTGCCAGCGGTCGGATGGCCGCTTCTCGAGGCATTTCAGCACGAACTGCTCGAGCGCGGGCGTGAGTGTCGACCGGAGGTCACGTGGGGACCGCGGCGCCTCGGTGAGGTGGGCGGCCAAGATCTGCTGCTGGGTCGACCCAGTGAACGGCAGCTGGCCCGTGAGTAGTTCGTATGCCAGCACGCCGACGGCATAGATGTCCGCGCGATGGTCGACGTGTGGCTCAGCGGACGCCTGCTCCGGCGCCATGTACGCCGGGGTTCCGAGTGCGACACCCGCGGTCGTCAACTGGTTCCGTCCCGTCGCCTCGCTCACCGCCTTGGCCACGCCGAAGTCCGTCACCATGGCATGCCGGCCGGCGATCAGCACGTTGTCCGGCTTGACGTCTCGGTGCACCACGCCGTGCGCGTGCGCGTAGCCGAGTGCATCGACGATCTCGCGGATGAGTCGCACCGCGTCGTGGACCGGGAGCTCCCCTTCCCGCGCCAGTCGGTCCCGAAGCGACTCCCCCGCGATGAACGGCATGACGTAGTAGAGGAACCCGTCGGCTTCTCCCGAGTCATGCAGTCCGAGGATGTGGGGATGCGTCAGGTTCGCAGCGATGCGGACCTCGCGGAGAAACCGGTCTGCGCCAAGCGTCGCGGCAATGTCCGGCCGCAGGACCTTCACCGCGACTTTGCGGTCGTGCTTGACGTCGTGGGCGACGTACACCGTGGCCATGCCGCCGGCCCCGATTTCGCGTTCGATCGTATACTCGCCGGCGAGCGCGTTGGTGAGACGGGAGGGAGTATCCGACATGGGAGCAAGATAAGGGCAAGCGGCTCGGGAGGGCCACTTGCAGCGACGGGGTTGGGCGGCCCCCTGGCCTGGAGACCCGCGCAACCGCAACTTGCAGGTGTGGCAGCTCTTGGGGTCTTCTCCCTCCCACCGCAACCGGTTCGCGAGGTGTGCTGATGACGCTGACACCCACGATGATCCGTCGCCTGGCACTCGCGCTCGTCCTGGCGCTGGCCGCACTGACGCTCTGTGCCGCACAGGGGCATGCGCAGGAAGAACCGCAGTGGACAGCGGAAGCGGACTCGCTCGACTGGGCAGCCGACTCCACCGATTTCTTCATGGAGATGATGGGCCCCACGTTCGGGATCATGATGGAGCAAATGATGGACGCGCTCATCACGGTGCTCGAGCAGCCCGAGACCGCCGACCGGCTGGCCACCTTCGCACGCAACTACTACGACGCCCTGGTCGCCAAGGGATTCACCGACGAGCAGGCGTTGCGCCTGGTGATCGCCATCGGGTTCCCGGCGCTGTCGGGCGGGGGTTGACCGCTCTCATGGGCCGGGCCCCTGGCCCGGCCCACCCCCGTTCCCTAAGTTCCGGCGATCCAATGCGCGCACACGCTGGGCCCCGTGCCACACCTCCGACTCACCCTCTCCGGAACTCCCAGATGCCCCGAGCACGATCCTTGTTGACATTCGCCGCGTTGGCCGCCGCCGTGCCCGTCACGGCGCAGGATATCTCGGCGGAAAAGCACACCGCACTCACCGCCGTCGACGCGATCGCCGGTGAGATTGCCCACATCGCCGACACGCTGTGGGACCTGTCCGAGTTGGCCATGCGCGAGCACGCCTCGGCCGAGCATCTCGCCCAGATCCTCGAGCGTGAGGGCTTCACCCTGGAACGCGGTGTCGCCGACATGCCCACGGCGTTCGTCGGCACCTGGGGGAACGGGCGACCGGTGATCGGCATCCTCGCCGAGTACGATGCCCTGCCCGGCATCGGGAATGCGCCGGTCCCGCGCGAGGAGCCGCGGGCCGACGGGATCACAGCCGGCCAGGGGTGTGGCCACAACCTCTTCGGTGCCGGCTCCATCGGCGCCGCCATCGCGCTCAAGCGCACGATGGAAACCCACGGGCTGGCAGGGACGGTCAAGCTCTTCGGTACGCCAGCGGAAGAAACGGTCGTGGGGAAGACGTACATGGCACGCGACGGTTTGTTCGACGGGCTGGACGCCGCCCTCGAGTGGCATCCGAGCACCGAAACCGAGGTCGGCAACGCCGCCACCCATGCGCTCAACAACTTCACGGTGGAGTTCAACGGGCGCGCCGCCCACGGCGCGTACGACCCGTGGAATGGGCGGAGCGCGCTGGACGCCGTCGAACTGATGACGCACGGCGCCAACCTCATGCGCGAACACATCAAACCCACCGCACGGATCCATTACGTGATCGCCGACGGCGGTGGCGCGCCGAATGTGGTGCCCGCGTCTGCAAAGGTGTGGTTCTTCGTCCGTGACGTCGATCGTCCTTCCGTCGAAACACATTACGAATGGTTGACCGCTATCGCCGCGGGTGCGGCCCTTGCGACCCAGACGACGCACGAGATCTCACTGATCACGGGCGTGCACGAGTACCTGTACAACCGGCCGCTCCAGGAAGCGCTTCAGGCGAACCTCGAGCTCGTCGGCCCGCCGACATTCGATGACGAGACGATGGCCTTTGCGCGGGCGCTGCAGGTGGAGCTGGGACTCGAGCCGGCGGGGATGGATACGACGATTCAGGCACTCGCCGATGGTGTCGAACCCCTGGTAGGCGGCTCGACGGACGTGGCGGAGGTGAGCTTTCTCGCGCCGACGGCCGGCATCTCGGTGGCGACCGCAGGTCTGGATCTCCCGTGGCACAGCTGGGCGACGGCAGCGTCCCACGGCCTGCCGGGTGCCTCGGTGTCCGCCGAAGTCGCCGCCAAGGTGCTCGCGTTGACCGGCGTCGATCTTCTAACGGATCCCACATTGCTCGCGGCGGCCCGGGCACGGTTCGAGGAGCAGACCAAGGACCGTCCGTATCGCTCGCCACTGCCGGAGGGGCACGCGCCGCCTGTCATCCCGTAAGGTAGGGACGGTGGGACGGTGGGACGGTGGGACGGTGGGACGGGAGGACGGGAGGACGGGAGGGACGGCCCTCTCCGGTCCGCCGTTACGCGATCGGCGCCGGCCGCCGCACCCCTCCGGGCTTCCCCGGCTCGGCGAGTATGCCGACCGCCTCGTCGAGATCGGCGTTCATGAGCACCCGCAGCACCTTGCCGTCGGTCTCGCGACCCACATCGATGACGCGAACGACCGGTGCAAGGGCCCCTGCGTCGGGGACGAGCTCGGTGAGGATGTTCGTGGCGTCATCGAAGAACGCCGTATTGAATTTCACGCCTGCATCGCCGGGGTAGAGCGGCAAATAGCGAATCCCGCTCTCGACCAGATCTTGGAAGAAGTGGGTGCCGAACGACAGGTCGGGCACGTGACTGCCCCGCTGGTGGGCCATCTCGATCAGCACGGCCGCGTTGTTGATCTGCGAGTACGTGACGCTCACCCCAAGGGTGATGTCACCACGACTGCCCCAGCGACCCGGTCCCATCAGGATGAACCGACGCCGCGGCAGCATGCGGTTCAGCCGTCCCACGAGCGCACCGACCTCCCGCATCTGCCGCGTTGTCGAGAGGGCCGTATAGGCAGCGTGGTCCACGAGCACGACGTGCGTGATGTCCGGAACCCGACCATTGGACACGTATCGGTTCGCCGAGAAGATGATCGAGTCACGTGACAGATCGTGCG
The DNA here is from genome assembly GCA_039586875.1 of Gemmatimonadota bacterium. GTDB lineage: Bacteria > Gemmatimonadota > Gemmatimonadetes > Gemmatimonadales > GWC2-71-9 > JAOTVV01. The sequence goes on from JBDHJO010000042.1 coordinate 6,040, forward strand.
GGATCGGCGTCGGCGCATCCGCACGCCCGTAGCCCTGTGCACGGCACTGCAGGAGGTACAGATGCGTGCCGTCACTCGCGAACTCGATGTCTACTGGCACCCCCATCCGCTCCTGGAAGAGGGCAAGCAGTGTGCGGATCTGCGTGACGAACGGCGTGTCCTTGATTAGACCCTGAAACGTCACGGCGTAGTCGTGCGACGAGAAATCGAGCGAGAGCCCGATCACCGGCCGGATGTGGACGTCATCCACCTGCACTACGATGCGGCGCAGGAGCGGGTAGTCCTTGCCACACTGGCGCAAGAGCGTGTCCATCTCGACCGTCTCGAACGCGTTGGTCTCGAGGTTGATGACGTCCGCCATCCGTGGGGCATACCGGATGATCTCGTCCGGCGTCTGGTTCACGCGCAGCCCGGGCTGCCCCGGCGCCACCAACACCGGGTAATCGTCGCTCAGCCGGTCCACCGCCCGCGTCCCGAGGCCCGGCACGAGACGCACAAGCCCGTCTTCACGACGGATACGGCTGGACCACCGAAACTCGTTGTTGCTGTAGGCCACGCCGGAGTAGGCCGGCAGGAAGTACTTCCCGACCCGCGTGCCAACCACTTCCTGGATCATGATCCCCATCTCCTCGTGCACATCGAGGAGCCCACGCTCGCCGCGGTACTCGATGGGGTCGGGGCCAAACACCGACGCATAGACTTCGGCGATGGCATCCTGCAGCGCGGCAAGCCGGTCGCGCTTGGAGCCCTGATTCCCCAGGAACAGGCTCTTGTACTTCCCGGAGAACGCCGAGCCGACCCGATCCTCGAGCAGACTGGAACTCCGCACGATGATGGGGCGGTTCTCGAAGTCGTCGAGTGCCGCTGCAAGCCCTTTCGTGATCTCGGGCGGGAACTGGGCCGTCTTGAATGCCTGCACCAGATACGGGTAGTCCTGCCGGATGAGGTCAATCTCCCGGTACTTCCGGTCGTAGACGTCGCCCATGTCGTTGTACCGCAAGAACTCGAGTTGGGCGTCCGACGGGATGTACCAGGTCTTCGGCACCCGAATATCACGCAGGACCGATCGATGCTCCTCGGCATCGTTCACGATGCGGCTCGCGAGGAACAAGCCCGCGCTCTTGCCGCCGAGCTTGCCGCGGCTCGTTGGCGTCACGATGAGGCGATGGACGAGATCGGCGAAGTCGGAGACGCGCGTGACGTTCTTCGCGGTGTTGATGAACCCGAGCTGGTCACTGAAGATCCGGCGGATCAGATTGACGCGCAGTCCACGCCGGACGGCTTCGGGCAATCCGTCCTCGTCGATGCCGAGATTGTAGAAGCGATCGACCGCACCGATCAGCTCGACCAGGGGCGCTTCGGCGTGTTCGGCGGCCGAGTAGAGGAAACCCGCCTTGTCCTCGTTGATCCACGACTGGATGCTCCGGACCAGTTCGTCTTCCGACAGGTGTGCCGCTGCCAGTTCGAACGTGCGATCGGCGATGGTGCCGAGATCGAGCGGGGTCTTGCGTCGCTGCGGCCGGTTGTCCGCGTCGTCGTCCAGATCACCGCGATCCACGCTGGGCACCAACAGGCTCAGCAGTTCTTCCGATCCGGGCACTCCGCTCCATGACAGGTAGTTCACCATCCGCCGAGTGATGCGCTGCATCAACGGCCGATCGGCACTGCGGAGGAAGCTCAGGATGACGCTCCACTCGGTCTCATCGACCGCCGGTGTCTGGTGCGCGGCGGCGATGGCGGCGCGCATCCGGCGTTGGAGCACGCGGTACCCGATGCGCTCGCCAATCGCGTTGATGAGCCGGCGCTCCTCTTTCAAGAACGGACCTTCGTCGATGTCCGGCTTCTGCGCCGTGTAGTAGACGGCGATCTCGCCGATCGGTTCGCCTTCGGAGACGATGGAAGCCCGCAGCCGCCAGGGGGTTTCCTGGAATCCGTCGGGGTAGTACGCCCGCCCCTCGAGCAGGATCTTGACGGTGCAGATTTCGGGGTACTGCCACCCGGGAGGGATCACACGGATGAGTTCCTCGAGGGCGTCGGCGAACTGCACATCGCGCTGATTGAGGATCTCATCCACGCGGTACAGGCAGGTCAGCTCCTTGGCCCGCTCCTGCAGATCCCGCAGGACCCGGTCCAGTGGCCGCTCCTCGGGCGTCATGCCTCGTCCTCGCTCGCGCGCCAGAGCGCACCGCGGCCCGAGCGCCCGTCGACCTTCACCGTCACCGGCTGTGCGGTGCGCACGTGCCGCACGAGATCCGTTTCGCCGACTGGTTCCTGCCGGTCCAGCCATGCCCAATCGACTCCTGGCTGCTCGTCGTGGTGCACCGTGAGATACCGGACCTCGAAGGCGGCGATGTTATGGAAGAAGTGCGCACCCTGACTGGCCTCGACGTCCATCGCGGGCAGGGTGGCTTCCACCATCACCCGGGCTCCGGCGATGCTGCCCCACCCCACCGGGATGCCCAGCCATGGGTCACTGCTCCCCCACCGCCCGAAGCCGATCAACACGTATGGGCGCCCCTCGTGGACCAATGCCTCGTTGATCGCGGCGATGTCCCCGGCGATGCGCGGCGTGTGCCGCGCCTCGAAGGCGTCCGGCTTGACGTACACGATATCCGTGACGCCCTCCTCGACCCCGTTGCCCAGTGCGCGTGTCGAGGCCACGACGACCGTGTCGCGAGTCCACTCCTCCTCCGACACCTCGACGACGTCGTGCGAGACCACCATGGGCCGCACCTGCAGGAAGCCGAGCCGGGCGGTCGGCGCACTCCCGGGCTCGATCGTCACGGCAAACTCGATCTCCACGGGGGCATCGTACACCGCACGGCAGCGATCGAGCAGTCGCCGCACGACGGGATTGAGCGCGACGTCCTTGTGCTTCAGGATCGGGGCGAAGTCCACCACACGTGGGCCGGAGCGTCCGATCCCGGCAGTGATGCGGTCGGCCGCAGGGTCGTACGTCGAAGCCACGAACCGCAGGGCTCCGTCGTACTCTGCATCGGCAAGTGAGCCGTGAACGAGGTACTCCGTCTCCGCCACGGGATCGAACGCCGGCGGTCCAGCCATGTTGACGGCCCAGAACTCCGCCTGCGAGCTGTCAACCAGTTCTCGAACCGAGCCGTACGGCGGCGCTGCCTGGGGCCGCGACGGCGCATAGACCCAGCAGCGGCCGCCATCCACGATCGTCTTGCCCAGCCCCAGGGCCAGATTCACGACGCCGTCCTCGGCGTGCGCAGCACCCGTTGGGTAGAAGTTGAACGACTTCGCCACGCCGGAGACCGTCGGATAGAAGCGGCCGTTGTGCCGTCGCCCGACGACCTCCTGGATCAGCACGGCCATCTTCTCCTCATGTCCGCCCGCTGCCTGCAGGTACTGCTTGGCCGCACGAAAGAACGTGGAGGCGTACACGAACTTGATGGCTTCGACGAGCCGCTGAAACCGCGTGGTCGCGTCGGGCTCGTTGTTCGGGATCATCTTGGTTTCGTAGACCCCGGCGAACGGCCGGCGCATTGCGTCCTCGAGCATGCTCGAGGACCGGACAGCGAGCGGCGTGTGCACTTCCTCGACGAGTGCCCGCAGGTCTCCGAGCACCTCCGTGGGAAACGGAGCCTGCTGAAATGCGTGGGCAATGCGTTCGTCAGGGAGATTCGACTGCGCGACGTCGTGCAGCTGGTTGCGTTCGAGGAAGGTATCGAAGACCGACGTCGCGACGACGATCATGCGCGGGATCGTGACGGTGACGCCGAGCTCGGGATCGAGGGCGAGGTCGGCGATCACGTCGCGAGCACGCAGGAGACCGTGCGCCTTCCCCCCGAGCGCCCCGGTGCCGATCCTGGTGCACAGCTCCGTGGAGGCAAAGAAGCGGCGATCAAACGCCGGGATCGATGGGGTCACCACCGCGTCCGTCATCACCGCATCCCCATCGGTCCTCCACAGGGCATCAGATCCACCCTCGCTCACGACACGCCTCCGCCACGCGGCTGACGGCGATCACGTACGCCGCATCTCGCATGTAGAGTTCTTCCTTGCGCGCCAGGTCGCTCACGGCAATGAAGGCCGATGTCATCTTGACGTCGAGCTTGCTGAGGACCTCGTCCCGCTCCCAGAAGTAGTTCATGTTGCTCTGGACCTGCTCGAAGTAGCTGCACGTGACCCCTCCCGCATTCGCCAGCAGATCGGGGATCATGAACACGCCGCGCTGCTTCAGCACATCGTCCGCGATCGGCCCGGTGGGCCCGTTGGCCCCCTCGGCCACGATCTTCACGGTCGGCACGAGACGATCGACGTTGTCCGCATTGATCTGGTGCTCGAGGGCCGCCGGCAGGAGAATCTCCACTTCCTGCTCGAGCCACGCGTCCCCCGGCAGGACCTCGTAGCCGCAGTCGCGTGCCTTGTCCATGTCGATCCCGCCGAACCGATCAGTGATGCCACGAAGCTCCGCGAGATCGATGCCCGGCAGCTTCCGGAAGGTGTAGGCGACCTGATCGTCCTGGTCCCAGCACGACACGGCCACCACGGTGCCGCCGATCTGTTGGTACAGCTGGATGGCGTACTGCGCCACGTTGCCGAATCCCTGCACGCTCGCCCGCGTGTCCGCAGGGCGCACCCCGAGTTCCTTGAGGGCTTCACGGATGGTGAACACCACACCGAACCCGGTCGCCTCGCGTCGGCCGAGCGAGCCACCGAGTCCCACGGGCTTGCCCGTGATGAAGCCGGGGGCCTTGCCGCCCGACACCGTCTCGAACTCGTCGAGCATCCAGAGCATGTGCTGGGGACTCGTCATCACGTCGGGCGCCGGCACGTCGAGCAGGGGGCCGACGTTCTTGGCGATCTGCCTGACGTACCCGCGGCAAATGCGTTCTTGCTCCCGCGCACTCAGGTTGTGGGGGTCGCACACGACGCCGCCCTTCGCACCGCCGAGGGGAATATCGACGACCGCGCACTTCCAGGTCATCCACATGGCGAGCGCGCGCACGGTGTCGAGCGTTTCCATCGGGTGAAACCGGATTCCACCCTTGCACGGTCCACGTGCGTCATTGTGCTGCACGCGGAACCCGCGAAACACGCGGGCGGACCCGTCGTCCATATGTACCGGGATCGCAAACGCGTACTCGCGTACGGGCCAGCGGAGTAGATCACGGGCAGCCGCGTCGATGCCGAGCTGGTCGGCGACGCGGTCGAACTGTTCCTGCGCCATTTCAAAGGAGTTGAACGGCTTGGCGTTGCTCATCACGTCCTCCGCACCCCACGCGAGACCCCGAAGATTCACCCAGAGCCGTACCGGCCCGCCCGGCGGGCCGGCGGCGGCGGCACCGCGCCGGGCACCGCAAGCGCCTTCAACATAGCAGGTTCGGGTGGCGGGCGGTACGACGTGAGACGGTACCGTGAGGGCCACGGGAGTTCCCCTCACATCGTGCCCGTTCGCGGCGACTCAGTCGTCCATGCGCGAGCGTAATTCCTCGAACCAGTTCACCACCACCTGCAGGTTCGTGACGGCCCCCACGGCATGGATCATGAGGAAGCGCTCACCGTTCGCCGTGACATCGTACTGACGCCCGAAGATCATCGATCCGACGAACGGCCCTTCGAACAGTTTCTGCAGTGACCCGGTGGCGAAGGTCGGCCCGTCCACGACCTCGACGGCCATCATGGCCGTGCGCCCATCGGGCGTTAGCTGTTCGTAGTACAACTCCTTCCCGTCCTGGCTCCACAACGGTCCGAGGCCTGATGCCGCGACCCGCCAGCGCTCCGACGCATCCGGGAAGTCGGTGACGAAGACCTGCTCCCCCTGCGGGTCGAAGCGCGTGTACGCGAGCCATCGTCCATTCGGGGAGATAGCGGGCAGGCCCGCATCCTCGGGACCCACAAGGATTGGCCGTGCCTCACCGGTCCTGAGTGACACCGCCCAGATGTCGAAGGAGACCCCCTGGTTCGAAACCTGATAGAGCACCCACTCCCCGTCCGCGGTAATCGAGAAGGGTTGATTCCACTGGATCGAGTCGGCGGCGGTCACCTGTTCCGGGGAGCCCGAACCGTCGGCCTGGCGGACGTACACATTCCCCGACGCCCCCCCGGGCTGCCCGCCAATCGAGACGATCCGTTCTCCATCGGGCGTCCACAGGGACCAGAAGAAGTCGGGTCGCTCGACCGAGACCTTCCGGAGCTCCCGCTGCTCGAGGTCCCACAGCCAAACGTTGCCCCCCTGGCCAATCAGAGTCGTGGGCCACTCGAGGCTCGGGCTCCAGAAGAGCACACGCGAGCCGTCCGGTGACACACGCGGACCGAACGGGGAGAACGGTTCACGTCCCGGTGTGAGCACGCCCTCCAGGATCTCGATGTTGCCGGTGCGATCCACCCACGCGAGCTGCTCACCAACGTGTTCGGTACCGAGGGCACTCGCGTAAGCGAGTGTGCCGTTGGGCGCTACGTCGAAATGCGCCAGCGCCGGGTCGTACGACCCCCCGGTGAGCACGTTCTCGGCCACACGTACCGGACTGCCCGACGCGCGCCGACGGGTTACATCGAACGGCACGGCGAAGAGCGCCCCGTCCCGCGCATAGACGACGTGCCCGCTGGAGACATATCGCGCGGCCCCACCCCCGTCCACGACCTTGCGGACCTCGCCGGTCGCGACCTCGACCACCGAGATGTCCATCGCGATGCCGCCGGCATCGGCGGTCGTGAACAGCACCGCGCGTCCGTCCGGAAGCCACGTGGGGTAGAGGTAGTAATTCGGGGCACCCGAGTTGGTGGCACCGGGGACCGACAACAACTGCTCCTGTGCCCCTCCGTCGCTCGACACGAGGGAAAGGCCCCATAAATTCCCGTAGTTGCCCCCGAGCACAATCGTACCGTGTTGATTCCAATCCGCCCCGTGCAGCTCCTGGGCATCAGACAGCGTGGCTCCCGAACCGTCGACTAGCGACACCTTGCGAAGCTTGCCGCCGGAGACGAAACCCAACCAACGGCCGTCCGGTGAGAAGAACGGCGCCTGTGCACCAGCCGCTCCAGGTACGGCAGTGGTCGTCCCGTCCAGACGCCGCAGGTAGATTTGCCCAACCGGGCCTTGGCCGGCGACGTAGGCAAGCTGGGCGCCGTCAGGCGACCACCGTACCACCGACGACGGAACGTGCTGCAATACCGCGAGCGGTTCGGTTTCCATGGTGAGGTGCAGTACCCCGGTCGAGGCCGGCGGCGATCCTCCACCGCGCCACGGCCCCCACAGGGCCAGTGCGCCGAGTACCACGACGGCGAGGGTCGCCACCGCAGGCCACTGCCACCGCGGGCGCGAGGTGGCCACGGTCGCGACCGACGGGACGGCATCCGAGGTCAGTGACTGCTGCAGCGCCTCGCCGAACTGCTGCGCGGTCGCGAACCGGTCGGCCGGCAGCTTGGCCAGCGCCTTGGCGATGGTACCGTCCATCACAACCGACACCGTATCGCGCGCCTCCCGCACGTGCGGGACCGGCTGCGTCAGCACCTTGGCCATGATCGCCTGGGGATTCGGTCCTGTGTGCGGTGGCTCGCCGACCAACATCTCGTACGTCACGCAGCCCAGCGCGTACACGTCGCTGCGCGCGTCGATGTTCGGCGACCCGCTGGCCTGTTCCGGGCTCATGTACTGCGGCGTGCCCAGGCTCAATCCCGTTTCGGTGAGCCGCTCCCCACCGGCTTCCCGCACCGCGCGCGCGATCCCGAAATCGGCGATCAGCGCATGGCCGTTCGACATCAGGATGTTCTCGGGTTTGATGTCCCGGTGGATGATGCCGAGGCTGTGCGCATACCCGAGGCCGTCGGCAACTTCCCGCGCGATCTGCAACGCGTCGTCCACCGAAAGCTGTGACTCCCGCCGCAGACGATCGCGCAACGACTCTCCTTCAATGAACGGCATCACATAGAAGAGCAGTGCGCCGGACCCGTCGGACGTGTCGGCCTGCCCACTGTCATACAGGGGAAGGATGTGGGGGTGTTGGAGACCAGCGGCGATCTCGATCTCCCGCAGGAATCGCTCGGCGCCGAGCACGGCCGCAAGCTCCGGATGCAGCACCTTGATGGCGACGTGACGTCGGTGCCGTACGTCGTCGGCGAGATACACGGTCGCCATGCCGCCGCGCCCGATCTCTCGATCGACGTCATAGCGATCGGCGAGTGCCGCCTTCAGGTGCGTTGCATCGATAGCCATGGCTCGACGCCAAAGGTATCGTGCCGTGCGGCGATCCGGCTAGCCGCAAGCCTCCCGGTAACGCGGCGTTACCGGTCGCGTTCCGGCTCTGCGATACGAGGGGCGCGAGTCGCTCCCGCAGTGGCACCGGTTGCACGTCGCACGGCGATAAGATGGTCCCGGCGACCGTGTAGGTCGTGGAACCGGTGCCGCCGTAGAACAGGGCCTCGAGCGGGTACTCGCCCGCCTCCCTGGCGGGCACGTCCAACCGACCGTACGTTAGGCGTTCCTCCCAAACCACGGCGGGTTCGATGCCATCGACGGACGCGCAACAGACCGGCGCCCTGCGCAAGCCCAAAGACGACGAAGTCGACGTGTTCGGGATCACGCATCCCGGCTCAGTACGCTCGACCAACCAGGACCACTTTCTGATTTGCTCCGTCCGGAAGCAGATCCAGGTGCATCGGACGAGTCTGCCCGACACTGATCGGCTTCCGCTGACCGGTGAGCGGATGGCATTCCTGGCCGTCGTCGCTGACGGCGTGGGTGGAGGGGCCAAGGGCGAGACGGCGAGCCGCTTGGCCCTCGAGCGTGTGACGGAGTACGTCGCGATGACGATGCACGCCTATCACAATCTCGACGCCGCGGACGACCAGCCGTTCCTCGACGCGCTGCAGGAAGCCGCCTGGGAGTGTCATGCCCGCGTGGTCGCCGAGGCCGAGGCGGACGCTGGGAATCGGGGAATGGCCACGACGATGACACTGTGGCTCGGGGTCTGGCCGCGGGCGTACCTACTGCAGGTCGGCGACAGCCGCTTCTACGTCTTCCGCGACGACAAGCTGACGAGGATGTCCCGCGATCAGACGATGGCGCAGGAGTTGGTTGACCAGGGCGCACTCACGCAATCGAAGGCCTTCAGCACCAAGTGGGCCAATGTGCTCTCCAGTTCGATCGGCGGGCGGCAGACGGCTCCCGTCGTCACGGGACTCGATCAGGACTGGGAAAACGTCGGCCTGCTTTGCAGTGACGGGCTGACCAAACACGTGTCGGACGAGCAGATCGAGAAGCGTCTACGGACCATGACGTCGTCTCAGCAGGCCTGCGAGGCGCTCCTCCAGGATGCCCTCGACGACGGTGGATCCGACAACATCTCGATCATCGTTGTCCGGGATGTGCGCAAGCCGGAACACGACCGGTCCTGATCGCCGGGGCGCCAGACGGGGGGATCTGACGTCTCACGGACACCGCCGCCAGCACCATCGTACCGCACGGGCGGAGGGGCGCACGTAGATGAGCTATCGGCTGCAGGTTCTCGGGTCCGTTGGCCTGGTGCGCGGCGGTGCGCCGGAGCCGGTTCTCGGCATGGGCAAGCCGCTCGCTCTGATCGCCTACCTGGCCTTGTCCCCGAAGCGAACGGCCACGAGGGAGCATCTCGTGGACCTTCTCTGGGCCAACACCGAACCGGATGCGGCCCGGCGGAATCTCCGTCAGGCACTGTACCATGTTCGGCGCCTCGTCGGCGCCCAGTTCATCGTCGGTGAGACCGAGGTGCTGACGCTGAGCGCCGACCTACCGACGGACTACCACGCGTTTCTCACGGCCATCGACGACGGCGATCGCGAGACGGCGGTCGAGCTGTACACCGGGCCGTTCTTCCCGGCGTTTGCCGCACACGGCGGCTCGGAATTCGAGCGCTGGGCCGACATCGAGCGCCGGCGACTCCACGGCTCATTCCTGCGGGCGTTGGAGTCCTTGGCGCGCGAGGCTCTGCTGCAGCACCACCCGCCGGTTGCCGAGCGATTCGCCCGGCGCCTCCGCGACGAAGAGCCGGAGCGCGAAGCCCCGTGGCGTCTCCTGATCGAGGCGTTGGTTTCCTCAGGTGATTGGGTGCGAGCGGCAGCAGAGGCCGACGCCTGCGAGGCGAGGCTCCGGTTGGAGGGACGCACGCCGGAGGCGGCGACGGTGGCTGCGGTTCACGCCGCACGCCAAACGCCCACCGTAGAGGGCTCCGCGGCTCCCCGCATGATTGCTGAGATGGTGGGACGGGAACGGGAGTTCGCCCGTGTCGCCGCGGCGTGGGATCGCGCAACCCTCGGACGATTTCAGCACCTGCACATCGTCGGCGCCGCGGGGATCGGCAAGACGCGACTCCTGACCGACGCCTCCAGTCGCATGGCCATGCAGGGCGGTGCCGTCATCAGCATCCGAGCCCGCCAGACTGAGCGGAACCTCCCATACGCCGTCGCGGCGGACTTCACGCGCGCCTTGGCCGAGCTGCCGGGGTCTCCCGGTATCGCGCCCGCGACGGCGGGCGTGCTCGTGGGGCTCGACCCGGCACTCTCCGCGCGGTTCCCTGCGGCGCGCAGGACCACGGCAACGAACGGTGAGTTGCTCCGATTGCGGACCAGCGCACTCACCGACCTGGTCGGCTCCGTTGCGGCCGACTGCCCGGTGGCGCTCCTGATCGACGACCTGCATTGGGCAGATCGAGACTCCCGACGCGTTCTCAGCGGGATCGCGACACGGCTGACGAACGAACCGGTTCTGTTGGTGACGAGTACCCGGCCACTTCCCGACGAGCACCGGTGGGCCCCCGCAGAGGACACGCTCACGCTCCGTCCGCTCACCGAGCATCAAATCGAGGCACTGGTGGAGAGCGTCGCGGTCATTCCCGACGAGCTCGTGGCAGCCGACTTCGTCCCTGCCCTGCACACGTCGACGGATGGCTCCCCTCTCTTCGTGCTGGAAACGCTGCAGTTGGCGGCGGACCGGGATTTGTTGATGCGAGAAGCGGGACGGTGGCGGGTGCCGGATCCGAATGCCTTGCTCCAGCTGTTGGCCGACGGCAGCACCTTGAGCCGACGCTTGGCGGACCTCGCGCCACCGGAGCGACGCATGCTCCTGACAGTTGTCGTCACGGGGGAGCCGGTCTCGGACGATGCGCTGGCGACACTGACACGGCAGAACACTGGAGGTGAAGGAGCACCCGTGCGCTCACTCGAGCAACGGGGGTTGCTCGTGCGGCGTGAGGACGGGAGATGGGAGTGTACCCACGATCTGATCACTGAGACGCTGCTCGAGGGAGCGACTCGCGAAGAACTTCGCTCGGCGCACATCACCATCGGGGATCATCTTCTGCGCACCGCGCCAGGCCAATCCACCGCCGTGCGATCTGCTGTCCGCCATCTTGCCCGGGGCCGCGCCGACGACTCCCTCCGAAGCGCGTTCGCTGCCTACGTGCGGGTTCGGCGTCGGGACGGTGATCGACGGCCTGCTGCCGAGCTCGCTCACAGTGTGCTGGGGGACATCCGAGATCGATCCGAGCTCACATCACTTGTTCGGGCGCTGCCGCTGCACCTACGATTCACGCGGCCCGCGGCGATCGGCATGGCAGCGGCAGCAGCCCTCGCGGTCGGTGCCCTTGCCACATGGTGGCTCAGCCAACCCGTTGAACTGCGGATCATGCAAGCCCCGCATTTCGTCGAGGAGATCTCCCCCAGCCACCCGATCATCGTCGAGGCCCTCAATCGGCTGGGAAC
>JBDHJO010000219.1:0-4855 GCA_039586875.1 Gemmatimonadota bacterium
ATCTGGAGCGGCAGGAGGCCCGACGGCTCGACGGCGCCGGACACGATGTCGAGGATTGCCTGGTCCTGCACACCGAAGCTGACGAGGATGGCGTCGGTCTGCGACTCGAACTCCGCCACCACGACAGGTTGCCCGGTATCGAGGATGACAATGACCGGCTTGTCCCCCATGGCCGTGCGGGTGTCGAGCACGCGACGCAGGGCGGTGACGTTCGAGGCCGTCGTCGACTTCCCTCGATAGGACCGGTTCGTGAACGCCTCCAATGGGTCCCCGCCGGCGAGGCTCGTGGCGCGGGCATGGGTGGCGGTGTACTCGCCGTACTGCAGGCTGATTGGCACGTATCCGTTGCCGCCTGCGGCCGCATCGGTGCGGTCATAACCGGTTTGCATCCCGAACATGCCCGTGCCGGCAGGGCCGTCGAGCACCACGAGCGCCGCGTCCGCCTTCTCGGGTTCGTCGGTGACGGCGAAGTACTGGCCCACCACCTGCAGGTCGAATGCGTCCTCGTCGCGGGCCGGGGTCTCGCTGCCGCCGAAGCCGCGCCTCGCCGGGATGTGGCGCCGCGGGATGTAGACCGTGGTCCCCCTCGCCAGCGGCAGGAGGTTGCCGCGGTTCTTCAACAGGACCAGCGACTTGAGTTGCGCCTCGTACCCGGCGGTCATGAAGGCGGGCTGCCCCACGGTGGCCATGGTCGCCTCGACGTCGAGGTACGGGTTCTCGAACAGACCGGGGCGGAAGATGTTCCGGACCCCCATCTCGTAGGCCTCGATGACCGGACCGGCATCGTTATTGCCCCCGAACTGGTCGGTGCCCGCCATGAGCGCCTTGTAGTGGCGTTCGGCTTCGCTCAAGTCCTCGACGCCCCACGGGGTCCGGCCGAAGGCATCCAGCGCCTCGTGCTCCCGCGTGACGCCCCAGTCCGTGCAGACCACGCCATCGTACCCGTACACGCCACGCAGTAGATCCGTGATGATGTATCGGCTGAACGCATTGCCCACGTTCTCTCCGTACACGGTGTCCTGGTCGAGTGAGATCGTGTAGTACGGCATGACGGCGGCAGCCACGCCCGTGGCGCCGTCGAGCTCGAACGCGCCCTCCGTGAATGGCAACAGGTGCACGGCGAAGTTGTTGCCGGGATACACGGCATACTTGCCGAACCCGTAGTGTGCGTCGCGGCCCGCTTCACCCGACCCTCCGCCGGGCCAGTGCTTGACCATCGCGTTGACACTCTCGTACCCCCACCCGTCGGCGATCTCGGCATCGCCCGCGGAGGTCTGGAACCCATCTACGTACGCGCGGGCCATCGCCGTCGCCAGCGCCGGATCCCCCCCGAACGTGCCGCCGAAGCGCAACCAACGGGGATCGGTGGCGAGGTCGATTTGGGGTGACAAGGCCGTGGTAATCCCGAGCGCGCGATACTCCCTCGACGCGATCTCGCCAAACTGTCGGACGATTGCCGGGTCGAAGGTCGCAGCCAGTCCGATAGAGCTGGGCCACAAGGAGATCTCCCCGCCCGCCCCTTCGTTGTACGCAGCGACCGCCCGCCCCTCGTGTCGTGGATCGGAGCTGGTATTCGCCGGAATGCCGAGGCCGATCCCCTCCACCAGCGCCTGTACGTTGTTGTTCCATCGCGCCGCTGCCTCGGGGCTCTCCACCGAGGTGATCAGGACGTGCCGCAGGTCGTCGTTGGTCAGGAAGTCCTGCTGCTCATCCGAGAGCGCCCAGGGTTCGGCTCCGCTCTCGGCGAACGGCTTGCCGTCGTAGGTCCCACTGCGCCACCCGGAGGAGGCGGGGATCGCCTGGTGCGCGCTGTAGAGCATCAGCCCGGCGATTTGCGCCACTGACATCTTCGAGGCCAGGTCCGCCGCCCGAACCCGGACCGGGAGCCGCCAGTCTTCATACGGATCCAGCTCGCCGTTCCGGTTGTGATCCTTGAACGCGAACCGGTCCACCGCGAGTAACTGCACACCCGACGTCACGCTGTACCCGAGCGTCTGGCCCCCGGTGTTGGTCACGATTCTAATCGAGCCGGATTCGGTCTCGCTCCACCGTGGGCCTCGTTCGCAGCCCGTGATATACAGCGGTGACAGAAGCAGGAAGGCGCAGACGGGCAACTGCGACGGGCGGGCGATTGGCATGATCGTGTCCTCCGGGTGCTCCGAATTGGTCAGCACCGACGTACCAGACGCACTATGCAACGTGCTTCCGAACACCAACGGGAGGAACGGAATGGCGCTCGAGACGGTAGCCGGGTGGAAACCGTGGCCCCACCGCGGCGCTGATACGCAAGAGACGTTCACGGCACAGGGGACGCAAGCACCACGGTGAACCGCGACGGTACCAACCGGATGGATGTCCGCGTGTACCCCGTGCATAATTGGTTGACGCTCTCGGAGACCGCTTATGATGTCGCCCAATTGGCTCGCGCCCGCCCTGTTGTTCGTCGCGCTCTGTGGCACCGGCGCGCTCGGCGCGCAGGTCGAAGAACCCGTGGTCCTGCGTGACTTCCGGCTTCAATCGGCGGTGCTGGTCGAGGCGAATGGGGAGACGGTATCGAGTGTCGGATTCGTGCCGGAGGGTTGGCATCCGGTGCGGGTGCCGTCGACCGTCCTGCGGGCCCTCGTTGCCGACGGGGTGTACCCGGATCCGTACGTGGGCATGAACAACATGCGGATACCGGATGCCAGTGACGAGTTCAACCGGACCTACGGGCTGGCCCAGTTCAGTCACCTGCCGGATCACATGAACCCCTGGTCGGAGCCGTGGTGGTATCGCGCCGAGTTCGACGTGCCGGACGTCGAGGCCGGTGCGCAGGTCTGGCTCAATTTCGAAGGGATCAACTACCGGGCCGACGTGTGGGTGAACGGGACCCAGGTCGCCGATGCGGACCAGATGGTCGGAATGTTCGAGATGTTCACGTTCCTGGTTACCGACCACGTTTCGGCTGGCTCACGCAATGTGCTGGCGGTTCGGATTCATCCGCTGGACGAGCCGGGTCTACCGGCCGAGCCGCAACTGACCGCGTTTGGGCCGTTCGGGCTCAACGGCGGACTGACCGGGGACATCGGCAAGAACGTGACCATGCAGTCGTCAGTCGGCTGGGATTGGATTCCGGCCGTTCGCGACCGCAACATGGGCATCTGGCAGGATGTCTTCCTCAGGTTCACTGGCCCGGTGGATGTTCGCTTTCCGCACATCGTGACGGACCTGCCCCTTCCGGCCACGCGACCAGCGCGGCTCGACGTGTCTGCCGAGCTCTTCAACGCCTCGAGCGACCCGGTGACCGGTGAGATCGAGTTTCGCATCAGCCGTGCCGGCGAATCCGTCGCCACCGTTCAGCAGGACGTGACGGTGGAGGCCGGCGCACTCCGGCTCGTCGCGTTGCGCGCTGCCGATCACCCGGCACTCGTCATCGACGATCCAGCGCTCTGGTGGCCGCACGACTACGGCGATCCGAACCTCTACGTCCTGGAGGTGCGGTTCACAGCCGGCGCGGAGCGTTCGGATGCCGAGGTGCTGCGCTTTGGGATCCGCGAAGTGGGCAGTGCGGTCACCACGATTGACGGGTGGTTGCGGCGTGACTTCACCGTGAACGGCCGCCGCATCCAGATCAAGGGCGGGGCATGGGTGCCGGACATGCTGCTGGACCGGGACCGCCAGCGTTACCTCGACGAGCTCCGGCTGTCGCGAGCGGCGAACTTCAACATGGTCCGCATCTGGGGGGGAGGCATCACCCCACCACAGGAGTTCTTCGAGATCGCGGATGAGTTGGGGCTCCTGATCTGGCACGACTTCTGGATCACCGGCGATGCGCAGGGGACGTGGGACAAAGGCACCCGCGACTGGCCGCTCGAGGGTGAGGTGTTCATCTCCAATGCCGTCAACACGGCGAAGCGGCTCCGCAACCACCCAAGCTTGCTGACGTGGACCGCGGGCAACGAGGGGTATCCGCGGCGGGAACTGTATGACGTCCTGCGCAACGAGATCGCTGCGGAGCTCGACGGCACGCGGCCGTTCTTGCCCACGTCCGGCTATGCGAACCCCGACCCGTCCTGGGGACTCTCGTGGCCGGACGATCATGAAACGGGTGCTTACAGCGGCGGGCCGTACCACTGGGTCGAGCCGGCGCTGTACTACCGTTTCGTCGAGGCCGGGAGGGACTGGCTCTTCAAGGACGAGGTCGGCATTCCGTCGGTGCCACCGTTGGCGAGCCTCGAGCGCTTCATCCCGGATCTCGATCGCGAATCGAGCACCCTGTCGGACACCTGGGGATACCATGACGCCGCCGAGGGCAACGGCAGGTTCAGCCTCTACGACCGCGCCATCCGCGACCGGTACGGTGAGCCCACGACCATGGCGGAGTATGCGTGGAAGGCGCAGTTTCTGAACGCCGAGAACTACCGGGCGATCTTCGAAGCCGCCAATCACGATCTCGAGCGAACGGGCGGCGTCATTCTGTGGAAGACGAACGCTGCGTGGCCCAGCGTCATCTGGCAGGTGTACGACTGGTACCTCCGCCCGAACGCCGGATACTACTACGCGAAGAGGGCGTCTCGACCGCTGCATGTGCAGTTGCATCCCGAGACGTACGCGGTCTCGGTCGTCAACGCACGTCTCGAGTCGGTGCGAGGTCTGACCGTGGAGGTGGAGGTCTTCGACACGAATGCGCGGTTGATTGGGAGTGCTGCGCGCGCACTCGAGGTCGGCGCCGAGCAATCGCGTGAGGTTCTCAGATTGCAGGAGGTGGCCGGCTGGGATCCTAAGGCACTGCGGTTCGTTCGTCTGAGCCTACAGAACGATATCGGGGAGACGGTAGCCGACAATCTCTACTGGTGTGCACCCGGCAATGACTTCT
>JBDHJO010000220.1:0-4248 GCA_039586875.1 Gemmatimonadota bacterium
GCCGATCACCATGACCGGACGCCCGGCGAGCCGGGCCCAGCCGCCAACCACCGCGGGGTCGTCGCGGTACATGCGATCCCCGCGAAGCTCGACGAAGTCGCTGAAGGCCTGCTCGATGTAGTCCAACGGGTACGGCCGCTCCGGGTGCCGGGCGACCTGCACCCGTTGCATCGGGGTCAGGTTGCGGTAGATCTCGCGCCGAAGGTCGGCCAGCTTTGCCTCGAGCGGGGCGATCTCGCCGTCCACATCGAGATTCCGCTCGTCCGCCATTTGTTTGAGTCCAACGATCTGGCGTTGCAGGTCGAGAATCGGTTTCTCAAAGTCCAGCTTGAATGCGGTCTTCGCCATGTTGTGTCCTGTCAGACCTTCACGAGGCGGACGCGGTCGGTTCCGACCAGCTTCCGGAGTGCCTCGAGAAACGTATCATCCAATTCTACTCGTAGTTCGCGAGAACGCAGCACCGCGGTGATCCCGTTCCCATCGCTCCAGGTGACGTAGACCGGGGCGATGCCTGGGTGGGCCGAGCACAGCGCGCGGACGGCGCGGGAGGCCTGGTGATCGGGGCCGCCGCCGGCGGTCCACTGCAACGAGACCCCCACTGCCCCCGACGCCTTCAACTCCGCCAGCGACCGTGCTTCCTCGACGATGAACGGCGCGCGTTCTTCTCCACGGTCGCGGGGGCTGTAGCCGCCGGTCAAGAGGAGAGACGCGTCCGGCAGGATCACCCGCGAGAGCTTGCTCCACGTATCGGGGAACACGATCGCTTCGGCCGTGCCATGGAAATCCTCCACGGTAATGCGCGCATACTCGGCACCGGTCTTCTTGCTGATCCTCCGCTTCACTGCCGTCACGACGACGGCGGTGCTCACCTGATGTTCACTCCACGTCCCGAGCGTAGCCGTCGTCCGGTTCGCGAAGAGCTCGACCTCGTCACGGAACCGCTCGAGTGGGTGACCGGAGATGAAGAACCCGATGACCTCCTTCTCCTTCGCGAGTCGCTCGCTCTCCGTCCACGGTGCGATGTCGGGCAAGGCGGTGGTCAGCGGTTCGGCACTCGGTGCCGCAGGATCGCCGAACAACGAGACCTGGCCGGCGTCACGCTCCGCCTGCCGGACCTGGGCTTCGTGCAGGGCGTGATCCAACGCTGCCACCTGCTGCGCGCGGTGTCCGCCGACCTGATCGAGTGCCCCGGAAGCGACCAAAGACTCGATCACGCGCTTGTTGCAGAGCCGGAGATCGATACGCTCGCAGAAATCGGTCAGGGTGTCGAACGAGCCGTCCGCATCCCGTGCGGTGAGAATCGACTCGATCGCGCCTCGTCCGACGTTCTTGATGGCGCCCAAACCGAAGCGGATCTCCCCGTCGTCGATGACCGTGAACTTCCAGCCGGACTCGTTCACCGAGGGCGGCAGCACGTGCAGATCCATCTCCCGCGCCTCGTTGATGTATGCCACGACCTTGTCGGTGTCTCCGATCTCCGACGAGAGCAGGGCCGCCATGAACTCCGCGGGGTAGTGCGCCTTGAGCCATGCCGTCTGGAACGACAGGATGCTGTAGGCGACCGAGTGCGACTTGTTGAAGCCGTAACGCCCGAAGGTCTGAATCTGGCCGGCGATATCCTCGATCGTTCTCCGGTCGTGCCCGGCTTCCACGGATCGATCGATGAACCGCTGCATCTCACGCTCGATCAGGTCCTGGTCCTTCTTGCCGACCGCCTTCCGCAGGACATCGGCTTCGGCGAGGCTGTAGCCGGCAAGCACGTTCGCGATGCGCATCACCTGCTCTTGGTACAGGATCACGCCGTAGGTCGGCTCGAGGACGTCCGCCAGCGCCGGGTGGGGGTATCGGACCCGTTCTTCACCGCGCTTGCGGCGAGTGTAGACCTGGTGCATGCCCGAATCGAGTGGCCCCGGTCGCATGAGGGCGTTCGTCGCGACCAGATCGTCGAACCGGTCGACCCGAAGCTGCCGCAGCATATCGGTCGCCAGTGCCGATTCGAACTGGAACACCCCGCCGGTGCGGCCGTCCCGGAGGAGGCGGTAGACCTCCGGATCGTCCAGGTCGAGTGTGCCGAGGTCCACCGTCACGCCGTGGCGCTCGGCGATCATCGCAACGGCGTCGTGCAACACCGTGAGCGTACGGAGGCCGAGGAAGTCCATCTTGAGCATGCCAACCTTCTCGAGGCTGATCATGTCGTACTGCGTGATGATGGCTTCTTCGCCGTTCGCGCTCTGTGCTTGCCGCTGCGGCGGCGTGCAGATGGGGACGTATTCGTCGAGCGGTCCAGGTGCGATCACGATCCCCGCCGCGTGCACGGACGCGTGCCGGGACAGGCCCTCGATGGGTTGTGCCAGGTCCAACAACCGCTCGATGGTCTCGTTTTCGTCGACGAGCTCCTGCAACTCCGGGATGCGCTGTGCCGCCTCGGCGATCGAGAGGTTGGCGCCGGGACCCGATGGGAGCAGCTTCGCGATGCGATCCGCATCGGCAAGGCTCACACCGAGCACCCGCGCGATATCCCGCACCGCAGCGCGTGACTTCAGCGTCCCGAACGTGATGATCTGACCGACGCTTCCCTGCCCATACCGCTCGCGGACGTACTCGATTACCTCACCGCGGCGCTCGAAGCAGAAGTCCACGTCGATGTCCGGCATCGAGATGCGCTCGGGATTCAGGAACCGCTCGAACAGGAGGCCGAAGGCAAGCGGATCGACATCCGTGATGCGAAGCGCATAGGCGACGAGGGAGCCGGCGGCGGAGCCACGGCCGGGCCCGACCGGAATCCCGCGGTCCCGTGCCGCCGCAATGAAGTCCTGGACGATCAGGAAGTACCCGGCGTATCCCGTTCGGGTGATCACGTCGAGCTCGTACGCCAACCGCTCAGCCGCCTCGTCGGGCAGCGGGTCGCCGTAACGTTCTTTGGCTCCGGTGGTCGCCAACTCGACCAACAGGCTATCGTCGGTGGTGTAGCCGTCGGGGCGCGGGAATTCGGGCAGGAAGTAGCGCTTCTCGAAATCAAACTCGCAGCGCTCGGCGACGCGCACGGTGTTCTCGATGACGTCCGGTCGATCCGGAAAGAGCGCCACCATCTCCTGCTCCGACTTCACGTAACTCTCGGAGCCCTCGAAACGAAACCGGTTGGGGTCGCTCAGGTCCTTGCCCGTGCCGATTGCCAGCAGGCAGTCGTGGGCCTCGTGATCCGCGCGCTCGAGGTAGTGGGCGTCGTTGGTCGCGACGACCGGCAGTCCGAGATCGTCGGCCAGACGGTACATGCCGTCCCGCACGACGCGCTCGTCCGGAATCCCGTGGTCCTGTACCTCGAGCCAGAACCCGTCGGGGCCGAAGATCCGTGAGAACTCCTCGGCGGATTTCCTCGCCTCCTCGTAATTCTCCTGCCGGAGCCACAACGCGACTTCACCGGATAGGCATGCGGCCAGCCCGACGATGCCCTCGGCGTGCTCGGCGAGCACGTCCTTGTCGATGCGCGTGCGTCGGTAGTACCCCTCCACATATCCGATGGAAGAGAGCTTGATCAGGTTGTGGTACCCGGTGCGGTTGCTCGCGAGCAGCACGAGATGCGAGTAGTTCGCGGGTGCCCAACTGGGACGCTCCTTGGATTGTCTGGAGCCAAACGCGAGGTAGGCCTCACAGCCGAGGATTGGGCGAATCCCGGCTTTCTTGGCAGTCTCGTAGAAGGTGTAGGCGGCGTGGAGATTCCCGTGGTCGGTGACCGCGAGGCTGTCCATCCCCAACTGCTGGACGCGCGCCACCAGATCGGCGATGCGGTTGGCGCCGTCGAGCAGGGAGTATTCCGAGTGCGTATGGAGGTGAACGAAGCCCATGAGAATGCGGAAGCTAACCGAGCCTCGTGCGCGTTGTCAAAACGTCGGGTAGGTCTCTATGTTCCCCTGATGACAGAGGTTACGACTCAACCGATTCGCGCGTCGGTCCGGTCCCGCACGATGGGTCACGGGCGGTGGTCGAGAACCCTCTTCACGTGTGCCGTTTTGGGCTCCGCGGCGTGCGGAGGCAGTGGTCCCGATCTCCCCAAGCCGGCCGAGATTGCTGCGGATGCGGCAACCGATGGCCAGGTTGGGTACGCCGGAACCCGGCTGGCGCGGCCGCTCGCCGTGCGGGTCACGTCGCGGGACGGCCAACCGGTGCCTCGAGCCGTTGTCCTGTGGGCAACGACCGGTAACACCGATCCCGCCCCCGCGGAGCCATCGACCATCACCGACGGCAATGGCC
>JBDHJO010000221.1:0-4232 GCA_039586875.1 Gemmatimonadota bacterium
CACATGATCGTCGGTGAGCCCCCGTTCACGGGCCCGAGCGCGCAGGCGGTGCTGGCACGACACGCCATCGATCCGGTGTCACCGCTCTCGACGGTGCGGTCGACGGTGGCACCGGGCATCGACCGCGCGGTTTCAAGGGCATTGGCGAAGGTGCCCGCGGATCGACACGCCACGGCGACGCAATTCGCCGAAGAACTCGAGCGGGCCCGGATGGCCCCGGAAGGCGTGCCGGCTGCGAACGGGCGCCGATCCCCTGCAGTGTGGGCCGTCGGCACGCTTGCGGTGCTGCTCGTGGTGGTGGGTGGGTGGTGGGCAACGGTACGACTCGATGGCACGCGCATCGAGCGCCTGGCGGTGTTGCCACCGATGGAACTCGGTGCCGATCCGGACCAAGCGCCGATCGTGCAGGGGATGTACAACGGGCTGCTGACGGAGTTGGGCCAGGCCGGGGTGCGGGTGATCGGCAGCCTGCAGTCGATGTTGCGGTATCAGGGCACGGACATGACGGTTCCCGAGATCGCGGCCGAGCTGGGCGTCGACGCGGTCATCGAGCCGTCGGTGTTTTGGGTGGGGGACAGTGTGGGGATCAGCGTGCGCTTGATCGACGGGCGGACCGAGGAGTCCCTCTGGTCCCACTCGTACGACGCCGATGCCCGGAACGTGGTGGCGCTGTACCGCGAAGTCACCCGCGCGATCGCCGGCGAGATTCAGGCGGCGCTGACGCCCACAGCTGAAGCGCGCCTCGCCGAGTCTCGGCCGGTCGATCCCGCGGCGCAGGAAGCCTATCTCCGCGGCCGGTTCTTCGCGGACCGGCTTTCGCCGGCGGATCTGGATACGGCGCTCGCCTATTTCGGCAGGGCCATTGCGATCGACTCCACGTTTGCGCCGGCGTACGCAGGGATCTCGTGGGTATGGGTGGCCAAGCGCCAGATGTCGCTGTCCCCCCCCTCGGAGGCGACGCCGAAGGCCATCGAGGCGGCTGCACGGGCACTGCACTTCGATAGCCTGCTGGCGGAGGCGCACGAGGCACGGGCCTGGGCCGAGGGTTGGAGTGTCCAAAACTGGGAGCTGATCGAGCGAGAGTTCCGTCGGGCACTGGAACTCGATCCGTCGAGCGGCGCATTGCGCGGCAATTACTCGCACGCGCTCCTGGTGCAAGGCCGGTTCGAGGAAGCGGAAGCCTATGCCGACTCCGGGGTGGCGCTCGATCCGTTCAACGGGCGGCTCCAGGCCTTCCGGGCGGTGATCTATGGGGCTACCGGCCGGGAAGAACTGGCGAGGGAGGTGTTCGAGCGCTTGGCACGGGCAGAACCCGATAACGTGTTCTATCGGGGAGGGGTGCTGGGATTCCGACATCAGGCGGGACGGTACGACGACGTCGTCGACATGTTGTCCGAGCGACTCACCGCCCAAGGCATGGCACCCTGGGCTGACAGTCTCCGGCTCGTGTATGAGACCGACGGGTATCGAACGGCCATGCGCACTCTCGGCGATTGGTCTGCCGCGCTTAACGAGCAGGGGTTGGTGCCGAGTACGGCGGTCGCACGCTTCTACACCTGGGCCGGCGATGTCGAGGGCACGCTTACCTGGCTCGAACGGCAGTACGAGGAACGGCATCCCGATGTGGCCTACATCGCACCGACTTCTGTCAACGGCGGCCTCGCGTTCGTGCGAAACGAACCGCGCTTCCAGGCATTGCTCCGCAAGTTGCGGCTCGAATGGGCGTTGGAGCAGCCGTAGGCGTCGGTCGCCGGCGATCCTTGTGACGGGTCGGCCGGCTTCCCATCTTCACACCCATGACTGACGTCGTCCCCCGTCTTGCCGACGCCCTCGCCGATCGATACACGATCGAGCGGCAGATCGGCCGCGGCGGCATGGCGACGGTCTACCTCGCCCGTGACCTGAAGCACGACCGCCCCGTGGCCCTCAAGGTGCTCGAGCCCGAGCTTGCGGCCACGGTCGGGCACGACCGGTTCCTCCGCGAGATTGCGATTGCGGCCAAGCTGAATCACCCGAACATCCTCGGCCTGCTCGACTCCGGCGAAGCGGACGGGCTGTTGTTCTATGTGATGCCGTACGTCGACGGCGAGTCCCTGGGCGATCGGCTCCGGCGTGAGGAGCAACTGCCCCTCGAGAACGCGCTCCGCATCACCACCGAAGTGGCGAGCGCACTGCACTACGCGCACGAGCAGGGCATCGTCCATCGCGACATCAAGCCAGGCAACATCTTGCTCTCCGGCGATCGCGCCGTGGTCGCCGACTTCGGGATCGCGAAGGCAGTGACGGAGGCCGGAGGCGAAGCGCTCACGGAGACGGGTTTGGCGGTCGGGACCCCCGCGTACATGAGCCCGGAGCAGGCTACGGGACGGGAGCGCGTGGACGGCCGCACCGACATCTACAGTCTGGGGTGCGTGTTTTACCATATGGTGGTCGGCGAGCCGCCGTTCACGGGCCCGAGCGCGCAAGCGGTGCTCGCGCGGCACGCCATCGACCCGGTGTCACCACTGTCGACGGTCCGGTCGACGGTGCCGTCGGGGATCGACCGCGTGATTACGAAGGCGATGGGAAAATCCCCGGCGGATCGATATCGCACGGCGGCGGAGTTCGCCGACGCGCTGGGGCGAGCGGCCGCGGAAGCTGAACGGCCCGTACGTGCGTCTGCCGGTCGGCGCATCGGGTTGGCACTCGCGGTCACGGCAGTCGTGCTGCTCGTCGCGGTTGGGTGGTGGGCGACGGCGCAGCGCAGCGAGCCCCGCATCGAGCGACTCGCGGTACTACCTCCCGTCGAGCTGGCGACCGACCCGGAGCGGGCGCCGGTCGTACAAGGGATGTACGACGCGCTGTTGACGGAGTTGGGGCAGGCGGGTGTACGGGTCATCGGCAGCATGCAGTCGATGGCGCGGTATCAGAGCACGACCATGACGGCGGCGGAGATCGCATCCGAGCTTGGGGTGGACGCCATTGTCGAATCCTCTGTGTTCTGGGCGGGCGACAGCGTGGGGATCGGGGTCAGGCTCATCGACGGCCGTACGGAGGAATCCCTGTGGTCCCAGTCGTATGATGCCGACGCCCGGAATGTCGTCGGCCTGTACCGCGAGGTCACGCGCGCGATCGCGGGAGAGATCCAGCTCGCGCTGACGCCCGCCGCCGAGGCGCGCCTCGCGGCGGTAGCGCCGGTCGATCCGGCGGCGCACGAGGCATACCTGCAAGGTCGGTTCTACTCGGGCAATCTCACCGCCGACGATCTCGAGACCGCCATCGACTACTTCAACCTCGCGCTGGCGCACGATTCGCTGTATGCCCCGGCGTATGCCGGACTGTCCTGGGCCTGGGTCGCGAAACAGCAGATGGGGTACGTGCCACCGCGCGAAGCGACTCCGATTGCCATTCAGGCAGCGGAACGGGCGCTTGCCTTGGACAGCCTGCTGCCCGAAGCACATCACGCCTATGCGACCGCCAAAGGGTGGAGTGAATGGGATTGGGCACTTCAGGAGCGGGGGCTTAAGCGCGCGATCGCGCTCAATCCGTTTTACGGTGATGCGCGGGCGGATTACTCACATTATCTGCTCGTGCTGCGGCGCTTCGACGAAGCTGCTGCACAGGGCGACACTGCCCTTGCGTCGGATCCGTTCAACGTCCGGTATTTGGGGTTCCGCGCGGTGGTGCACTTCCATATGGGGGAGTACGACGCTGGCTTCGCGGCTCTCGGCCGGGTGCTGCGCGTGGTCCCGAAGAATCCGGTGGCCACGTGGATCTTGGCCGATGTCTACCACGAACTCGGGCGGTACGACGAGGCCATGCAGAATGCGATCGATGCGTTCGCGGCGCCAAGCATGGCGGGTCTTGCCGACAGCCTGCGTAACGACTTTGCAGCCCGTGGCTACCGCGAGGCCCTGCGTGCGGCCGGCGATCGGCTCGGACGGATGGCGCAGGCGACGTTTGTCTCGCCGTACAAAGTGGCATCCTTATACGCGCGGGCAGGTGACCGCGACTCCGCGTTAGCTTGGCTCGAGCGGGGGCTCGCCGCCCGGGAGCCAAACCTGCCGTACATCGGTGCCACGCCGTCGCCCGGCATCTGGGAGTTCGTGCACGAAGATCCGCGCTTCCAAGCGCTCCTTCGGGGAATGCACCTCCCCTACGCAATGGCGCAACAGTAGCGGTCACCGGGTCGATGTCCCGACCCCCCGTCATTCTTGGTATGTTCCTCACTTCCCGATTCCCAACGGATATGC
>JBDHJO010000043.1:0-17458 GCA_039586875.1 Gemmatimonadota bacterium
ACCCGTGGACGAGCAACTCGCCGACGGATTCCCAGTCACTGACGACCAACCCCATGAACCCCCACTCACCCCGCAGGATGCTGTCCATCGTGAAGGGATTGGCCGTGGTCGGCACGCCGTTCAACAGGTTGAACGCGGTCATGATGCTGCCGGCGCCGGCGTCGACGCCGGCGCGGAACGGCGGCAGGTAGATCTCGCGGAGGCGGCGTTCCGACATGTCCACCGAGTTGTAGTCGCGCCCGCCGATCGCCGCACCGTACGTCACATAGTGTTTAAGAGTCGCAAGCACATGCTCGTGCGACGTCAGGTCGGTGCCCTGGAACCCCCGAACCCGCGCCGCGGCCATCACTGCTCCGAGGTAGGGATCCTCCCCTGCCCCTTCCGAGATCCGACCCCAACGCGGGTCGCGTGCGATGTCCACCATGGGCGCAAATGTCCAGTTCACGCCCGTAGCGCGCGCCTCACGCGCTGCAACGCGCTCGATTGCGGTAACCAACTCCGGGTCCCAACTCGCCGCCGTGGCCAGCGGAATCGGAAAGATGGTCCGGTACCCATGGATGACGTCGAGTCCGAAGAGCAGCGGAATGCTGAGCCGTGATTCCTCGACCGCGATCCGTTGGATGGAGTTGGTCCAGACGGCCCCGGTAACGTTGAGGAGTGATCCCACCCTCCCGTCGCGGATCCAATGCACGCTGTCCTCGACGAATCCACTCACCTGTACCAACTGCCCCACCTTCTCATCGAGCGTCATACGTGAAAGGAGTTCGTTGACGCGCTGCTCGATCCGGTCGGCTTGTGCACCGGCAGACCCGGGCACACCGCAGGCCAGCAGCATGAGCAGCGGGAATCGGCCCATGGGACGGGAGCGTCTCATGAATCAGTGCCAACCTTTCCTGTGCACATAGGGGTGTGAATCGCGTCCGCAGGGTGCCCGGTTGCTAGTTGCAATGCGCACGCCGCGAACGCCGGGCAATCGGCGCAGGCAATCACGAGTGGACCACCGCCGCGGGATAACGCCTTACGGACGCTTCGTCTTGATGAGGACCACACCGTTGGCCCCCCGGACGCCGTACATCGTGGTCTCCGGCGGGCCCTTGAGCACCTCGATCGACTCGATGTCGTTCGGATTGATGCCGCGCAGGGCTCCATCGCGTCCGGATTCATAGGGCACACCATCGACCACGTAGAGCGGTGCCGTACCCCCGTAGAACGACTCGGCACCCCGGATGCGCACCGTTAGCGAGCCGTCCGGATTCAACCTGGCATCGACACCGGCCGTGCGTCCCCGAAGGAGCGCATCGAGGGGCTCGTAGGTGCGCTTCTGTTTCTCGCTCGCCGTGAGGTCCGCAGCAGTGATCGTGTCGCCCGGCACGACCGCACGATCAGCCTCGCTCGTGGTCGTCGCGCCCCCACATGCCATCGTGATCCCGGCCAAGAGACCGGTGATCGCCATCGGAATCGGCGGGAAACGGGGTCCGGACAGTCGCGTGGGCGTTGGCATGGCAGCCTCGGTGAAAGGGTCTCTGACAAGGGTCTCTGACAAAGATACGCATTCGCACGGCTGGTACTGGGAGACATTTCCTCGCGATTCGCGAGTTGTCGCGGCAACTGGCGGGTTTGATGACCCGGCCGCACCTTTCAGGGCACTGACGGATTGCAGTGAAATGCAGACCAGTTGGCATATCGCACCCCGGGCGGGCGTGCACGACCCTGACCCCCTTCACATGATATGAGTGACCGCAACTTCTGGCACGTCGGCAACTGGTGCATCCACACCGGGCAGAAGTACATCGAATCTCCCTTTCTGGGCCCAACGAAGGGCGTCGAGATACTGAACTACGCCCAACCCTTCGTCGACGCCCTCGCGCGTATCGACGGGGCGGCGGTGCGTTCCGAAGCGTCATGGGACTTGTACAACATGTCCCCCGAGACCTTTGACGAACGGCTGGCCTGGGCAGACGTGATCGTGTTCGGGGACGTCGAGACGAAATGCCTGATGCTTCACCCGGACTTCTTCAACCGGGAGAAATGGCAGGGCGCCTACGTCACGTTCCCCGACCGTCTGGACATCCTCCGCCAGTGGGTGCACGACGGCGGGCATTTCCACATGATCGGCGGGTGGTATTCGTTCGGCGGTGAACTCGGCAAGGGCGGCTGGGGGCGGTCGATCTTCCACGACGTCCTCCCGGTCGTGTGTAACGACGGTGACGACCTCATTGAATCCACCGCCGGGTATGCCGTCCGGGCTCCGGCGAACCATCCGGTTCTCGAGGGGATCGACATCGATATGATCGCCCCACTCCTCGGGTTCAATGAGACCCGGCTGCGCGACGGCGCCGAGGCCATTCTCGAGATTCGATCGCAGGAGACGTGGTTCCCGCTCCTTGCCGCGCAGTCGTACGGGCGAGGGAAATGCTCGGCGTTCACCAGCAGTGCGTCCCCCCACTGGGGAATCAACCTTGTGAAGTGGAATCAGTACGACCAGCTCTGGCGGCAGCTCTTCACGCGACTGTAGAAAGGCATCGGCAATGTCCAGACGACCATTGGCGCTCTTGACGATTCCCATGATCCTGGCGTGCTCGCCGAGTCCATCGATGGAACTCGCGATCGAGTGGAACCTCGAGACGAATTTCGCCGAAGGCGGCGGGCATCACGCCACGTTCACGATCCGCAACGACGGGGATGTGGCACTCACGGATGCGAACTGGGCGCTCTACTGGAACATGTTCGAGCGGACGATCGATCCCGCCAGCGTGAACGGCAACGTGTCGATCGAGTGGATCAACGGTGGTCTCTACGTCATGAAGCCGCTCGAGGGCTTTCGCCTGGCGCCGGGGGCATCGACCTCGATCCGCTACCGGGGGAGTTATGCGCAGATCAAGGTCTCGGACGCGCCCGTCGGGCCGTACGTCGTGTGGCAGGCCTCCGATGGATCCGAGCATGCCGATCCCGTGCACGACTTCACGATCGCTCCCTTCGAAGGAGAAGAACAGATCCATCGCGGGCCCGGAGACACCGAGCCCATCCCGACCCCACAGTGGCTGTACGAGCAGTATGCAACGATCACCGCCTTGCCTGACGACGAGGTCCAGCTGATCGTGCCGAGTCCGCAGTCGCTGACCCGGCGTGGCGCAGCGGTGGAGATCGGCCCGGATGCCGTGATCGGCTACGAGCCCGGGTTGCAGGGCGAGGCGTCCTTGCTCGCCGCATTCCTCGACGAGCTTCTGACCGGGTCCGTCACGTTCGCGGAGGCCGGGAGCGCCGCGGAACCCACGGTTCTCCTCCAGACCGCTCCCGTCGACGTCGCTGGTTCGTACACGCTGCGCACTGCCGCTGACGAGGGGATCGTGATCGCGGGCGACCACAGCGGCGTGTTCTATGGGACGCAGAGTCTTCGCGCCTTGATTCCAGCCGAATACCTGGGGCAGGAGCAGGCAGAGGTCCGGATCCCGGCCGTGGAGATCACGGATACCCCCGCGTTCGGGTATCGGGGCATGCACATCGATCTGAGCAGGAACTTCAGCTCGCTGGCCACCGTCAAGCGTCTGATCGATGCCATGGCCTTCTACAAGCTGAACAAGCTCCACATCAACCTGACCGATGACGAGGGGTGGCGGGTCGAGATCGCCGCCCTACCAGAGCTGACCGAATACGGCGCGTTCCGGGGGTACAGCCCCGGCGAGGCCGAGTATCTGCAACCGTCGTACGGATCCGGCCCCTTCGCCGACCCCGATTCCGGGTACGGAAGTGGCTTTTACACCCGGGACCAATACATCGACCTGCTCCGATACGCGGCGGCGCGCCACATCGAGGTCATCCCCTCCGTGAACGTCCCGGCGCATTCGCGCGCCGCGGTGAAGGCCATGGAGGTGCGGTACGCGCGGCTCATGGCGGCCGGGCGTGAAGCGGATGCCGAGGCCTACCGCCTCATCGATCCGGACGAAACGTCCCGCTATCGGTCGGCGCAGTGGTGGACCGACAACGTCATCAACGTGTGCCGCGAGTCCGCCTTCACCTTCTTCACGACGGTCGTGGACGAGTTGATCGCCATGCACGACGACGCCGGGGCGCCGCTGCGCATCTTCCACTCGGGTGGCGATGAGGTGCCCCTCGGCGCGTGGACGGCATCGCCGCTGTGCACGACGTACATGGCAGAGCATCCGGAATTCGATAACCCCAAGAACCTCCAGAAGGCCTTCTTCACGCAGGTCGTCGAGTACCTGGCCGCCAAGGGCATCCGCACCGCCGGTTGGGAGGAGCTCGCGATGAACTTCCGGGCCGACGGCTCGTGGACCCCGAACGACGAGTTCGCCGACGGCAATGCGATTCCCTACATCTGGAACAGTCTCGAGGGTGCGGAGGATCTCGGCAATCGCCTGGCAAACGCCGGGTATCCGGTTGTGCTCGCGAACGTCACCAACTTCTACTTCGACTTCGCGTACAACAAGGATCCGCGTGAGCGCGGGCATTACTGGGGAGGGTTCATCGAGACGCGCGAAGCATTTGAGTTTGTGCCGTACAACATCCTTCGTTCCATGCGGTCCACTGCGGATGGCCGCCCGTACACCGACGACGACTTTCGCAACAGCGAGCGCTTGGCACCCCACGCGCGCGAGAACGTCCTGGGCCTGCAGGGGCAGCTCTGGTCGGAGACGATCCTGGGTCGGGAGATCCTGGAGTATTATTACCTTCCCCGCATCCTGGCGCTGGCCGAGCGCGCGTGGTACGGCCAAGCGGAATGGGGCGACATTGCCAACAGGGCCGAGCGCAACGCCGCCGCGGACGCGGCATGGAACGCCTTCGCCAATGCGCTCGCCCAGCGGGAGTTCCCGCGTCTGGATCGTCTGAACGGCGGATACAACTATCGGTTGAGCCCTCCGGGCATCGTCATCGAGGACGGCCGCATGATCGTGAACACGGCGTACCCCGGAATGGTGGTGCGGTACACGAGGGATGGATCGGACCCGACGGCATCGTCACCTCGGTACACGGAGCCGGTTGCCGTGAGCGCGGACGTCATCAAGGCCAGCACGTTCGACAGCCGGGGGCGGGGCAGCCTTCCGACGGTCGTCGACTTGCGAGAGGAGTAGGCGGTGACCACAGCAAGTGCCCCAACACTGTCGCAGCGGCTGATCTCACTGGATGCGCTGCGCGGCTACACCATCGCCCTGATGGTGATCGTGAACGATCCAGGATCGTGGAGCCACGTCTATCCACCGCTGCTGCATGCGGACTGGCACGGGATCACGCTGACCGACCTGGTCTTCCCGTTCTTTCTCTTCATCGTGGGCGTCTCCATCACGCTGGCGTACACGAAGCGCCTCGCGGCAGGCGCGGACAAGCAGGACCTCTACAAGAAGATCGTCTCCCGGGCGGTGAAGATCATGCTGCTCGGGTGGTTCCTGTGGCTCTGGCCGACGTTCGACGTCGCCGGCATGCGCTTCGTTGGCGTCCTACCGCGAATCTCGATCGTCTTCCTCGCGTGCGCCGTGCTCTTTCTGCACACGAATTGGAAGCAGCAGGTGTGGATCGCCTCCCTGACGCTGGTGGGCTACTGGCTCGCGATGGCACTCATTCCGGTGCCGATCGACGACGTCGTGCGGTCGGCGCTGGCCACCGGACAGGTGGAGTACTCGGCCGGGCTGCTCGACATCGGGCCCATCCGGGAGGTGTCGGCCGGGTTCATCGCCGCCAACTACGAGCCCGGGGTCAACATCACAGCCTGGCTCGACCGCCTGCTCGTCCCCGGCAGGTTCTGGCAGGTGACGTGGGATCCGGAGGGCCTGATGAGCACCTTCCCATCCATCGTCACCGGGATCCTGGGCATGCTCGTGGGCAAGCTGATCCTGTCGATCGACGACACCTATCGCAAACTGACCTGGATCTTCTTCGTCGGCTTCGGTCTCTATCTGCTTGGCGGGGCGTGGGGCTGGGTGATGCCGCTGAACAAGAACCTGTGGACGAGCTCATATACCCTGTGGACGGCGGGCGTCTGCACGATGGGCCTCGCGGCTTGCATCCTCGTGGTGGACGTGCTGGGGTATGAACATGGAACGAAGCTTGGCCGGGTGTACGGGGCCAATGCGATCACGTCGTACGTGCTGGCGGGCATGCTCACCGCCGTGTTCTACTCCGACCGCTTTATTGGCTTGGCCTTGAACGATCTCTGGATGGACGGGCTGACGGGCATAGGGCTCGGACCGAAACTGGCGTCGTTCGGTTACGCCGTCCTCTACATGCTGATCATCTACATTCCCGCGTGGGTGTTGTACAAGAAGAAGATCTTCATCAAGGTGTGACCGAACGGGTGGAGGGAGGGGGATGGAGCGCCTCCCCCTCCGTGCTCGCTCACTCGAGGATGTCGTCGATCTCCGCGAGCTCTTCGGCCGTGAACGTTGCGTTCTCCAACATGGCAACCGCGTCGTCGATGTGCCCGACCCGGCTTGCGCCGATGAGCACCGACGTCACCGCGGGCTGCCGCAGCACCCACGCCAGCGCCAGTTGGGCGATGGTCTGCCCGCGCCTTTCGGCAACGTCGTTCAGCCGCCGCACCCGAGCCACCACCTGCTCCGTCACCTCGCCGCGCTCGAGACAGCCGGTCGGCTTGCCGGCCCGCGACTCCTCCGGGATACCGTTCAGGTACTTGTCCGTCAGCAGCCCCTGCGCGAGCGGCGAGAACGGGATGCAGCCGATCCCCTCCTCCTCGAGCACCTCCAGCAGCCCCTGCTCCACCGTCCGATCGAGCATGCTGTACAGCGGCTGATGGATGAGACAGGGCGTCCCGAGCTCCCGCAGGATGCTCGTGGCGCGTCGTGTCTCCTCCGGCGAGTACGCCGAGATGCCAACGTAGAGCGCCTTGCCCTGGCGCACGGCCGCATCGAGAGCCCCCATGCTCTCCTCGACCGGCGTCTCGGGGTCGGGGCGGTGGTGATAGAAGATGTCGACGTAGTCGAGGCCCATCCGCGTCAGGCTCTGATCCAGACTCGCAAGCATGTACTTCCGCGAGCCGAAGTCGCCGTACGGTCCGGGCCACATGTCCCACCCGGCCTTGGTCGAGATGACGAGCTCGTCACGGTAGCGCTTGAGATCGGTGGCGAGGAGCCGCCCGAAGGTCTCCTCCGCCGACCCGTACGGCGGGCCGTAGTTGTTGGCCAGGTCGAAGTGGGTGATCCCGAGATCGAAGGCCCGGTGGATCATGGCCCGGGCGTTCTCGTACACGTCGACACCGCCGAAGTTGTGCCAGAGTCCCAACGAGACTGCGGGCAACTTCAGTCCACTGCGGCCGCACCGGTGGTACGGCATCGCGTCGTAGCGCCGGTCAGATGCGAGGTAAGACGTACGAACCTCCCGCGTGTGTGCGCGGCACAGGAGCGCCTAGAACCTCGGCGCCGCCGGCTGAGCCGCGTAGATGAAGTCGTAGTAGTCGCGCATGGTCAGCTCCGCTGCCGCCTCGTCGTCGACGATCACCGTGGCATCGACGTGCATTTGGAGGGCACTCGCCGTCACCATGCTGGTCAGCGGGCCCTCGACAGCCTGCGCCACAGCTCTCGCTTTCGTCTTCCCGCTCGCCACGAGCACCAGCTTCCGCGCGTCGAGGATGGTGCCCACTCCCATCGTAATGGCGTACACGGGGACATCGTCGCGCTGCTCGAAGAATCGTGCATTATCGTCGATTGTCTGCTTCGACAACGTCTTGAGTCGAGTCCGCGAGCTCAAGGAACTGGTCGGTTCGTTGAACGCGATGTGCCCGTCTGAGCCGATCCCGAGAATCTGCAAGTCGATGCCGCCGCATTCGCGAATCCGCTGCTCGTACCAGTCGCAGAATGCGGGGTAGTTGCTGGTCGTGCCCGACGGGATGTTGATGTTCTGCCGCGGAATGTTGACGTGCTGGAAGAAGTGCTCGTGCATGAAGTAGTGATAGCTCTGCGGGTGATCGACGCGCAGTCCGACATATTCGTCGAGATTGAACGTCGTCACACGGGAGAAGTCGAGCTGCTCTTCTTGGTGCAGCCGCACGAGCTCCTGGTAGAGCCCCAGGGGCGTCGATCCCGTCGCCATGCCGAGTACGGCATTGGGTTTGGTGTTGAGCACTTCGGCGACGAGCTGCGCCGCCAGGCGGCTCATCTGCTCGTAGTCCCTTTGAATGATCACCTTCATGGCGCGTCCTCTCGGCGATGTCCGGCGTGCTCGTCAATATTATCCCGGCGGACCGGGGTGAGATATGTCTGCGCGCTCACGCAGTGCGGCGCTCCGTGAGTGCCGCCTCGATCTGCCGCATGCGACGATCGTGGAGCGGGTAGGCAAGCATGATCAGTCCTGCACCGAACGCAAACACGCTTGGGATCCAGCTCATGAGGGCTCTGATGCCGCCCGTTGCCCCCGCAATCGTCGATGGATCCATGCCGTCGTACCCGTACGCCGCCAGCACGATGAGAATCAGCGCGCCCGCGAACCCGCCGCCGGTCTTGTTGATAAAGGTGCCGGCCGAGTACACCAACCCGGTCGCGCGGCGCCCATTCTTCCATTCGGAGTAGTCGGCACAATCACCCAGCATGCTGAAGAACAGTGTCGGCATGATCGCCGCGAAGAACTCGGAGGCCACGCCCAGCGCAAACAGCAGATAGACCTGCGTGGGCTCCAGCACGTAGATGGGGGTCAGGATCGCACCACCCGCCACGAGGGAGATCACGAACAGATTCTTCTTGCCCACGCGGCGTGCGAGCACGCC
The DNA here is from genome assembly GCA_039586875.1 of Gemmatimonadota bacterium. Lineage (GTDB taxonomy): Bacteria > Gemmatimonadota > Gemmatimonadetes > Gemmatimonadales > GWC2-71-9 > JAOTVV01. The sequence continues at coordinate 8,729 of JBDHJO010000043.1, forward strand.
GGTGCACAATGCGCCGACGACGGAGATGGCGAGGACGGCGGCGAAGTAGACGCTGACCAGGATCTCCTGGCCCACGACGAGCCACCCCGGAAGCCAGCCGAAGTACGCTCCAGGCACCACCGCGTCGCCGACGTAGTGTTTGAAGTAGTAGGCCGTGGCCCCGATCTTGATGCCGTTGAACATCATGAACAGGAAGCCGATCCCCAGCAGAATGAGCCACGGCACGTTGGTCAGCAGATCAACGATGTCCTTCTGGGTATCGCTGAGGCTGGCCTGGGGCGTGCGGACGAGCTTGCGGATCATCACGGCCGCAACCCCCATGACGGCGACGAACAGAGCACCGGTTGGAAGATCGCGATAATAGAAGAACAGTGAGACGGCAGCCAAGGGCACGAGGAGGAACGGAATGTTCCTCGCGAGATCACGGAGGTTCTGCCGCAGGGTCCCGGCATGATCCGCCGTGGGGGCCACCCGCTCCGTCGTCGTGGCGAAGGTGATGGCGAGCATGACCACGAGCACGACGGCAAACACGTACATCGTGTACTGGTACCCCTGCGCGTCATCCCCCTGACCGAAGCGCGCGACCAACAGCGGCGTGCCGACCATGACGAGGAAACCACCCAGGAACGCGCCGGCGAATCGCCACGCCGAGAGATTCGTGCGCTCGACGGGGCTCGGCGTCATGACGCCCATCAGTGCCGAGTACGGCACATTGTTCACCGTGTACGCGAGTGTCAGCCCAATGTAGGTCACGTACGCCCAGATCAACTTCGGCGTGGGCCCCAGATCCGGTGTCGTAAAGGTCAGCACCATAAAGAGCCCGAGGGCCGGCGCAGAGAAAAGGATCCACGGGCGGAACTTGCCCCAGCGGCTCGAGGTCCGGTCGGCGATCATGCCCATGATGATGTCGGTGATGCCGTCCGAGAGCCTGACGATCAGCAGCAGAACCCCAACGGCCAGCACGGGAATGCCGAACGTGTCGGTATAGAAGACGGCAAGGAATGCCAGCGCACCGCGCCACACCAGGTTCGCGGCAGCGTCGCCCAACGAGTAGCCGATCTTCTCACCGATGCGCAGCCTGTGTTCCGCCCCCGTCATCGTGTCATCTCGCACACTGTCCGATCTCCCCGTTGGTCGGCGCCATGCCGCCATGGCGCCGCACCCGTTCAACCCAACTCAACGATCACCCGATGGCGTGTCCCGGAAGCAGCGGCCGGCACGATGTTCCCGTCTACGTGTTGCCCGTCAACGGAGATTCGGCCCACCCCCTTGCTCACGTGCCTGGGATTCCGAACCTCGATGTCGTACGTCGCGCCGCGGAATACGCGTGAGGCGGTGAAGCCCTCCCACGCGGCGGGTATGCACGGATCGATCTCCAATCCGTCGTAGCCCGGCCTGATCCCGAGAATGAACTGGGTGATGGCGTAGTAGTTCCACGCCGCGGTCCCCGTGAGCCACGAGTTCTTGGCTTCACCGGGCCTTGCTGCGTCCGGGCCCGCGATCATCTGCGCGTAGACGTACGGCTCGGTGCGATGGAGCTCGCTGATCCCCTCGAGGTATGCCGGCGCAATCTTCCGGTAGTATGCGAACGCCCGCTCGCCCCGCCCCACCATGGTCTCGCCGATCATGATCCATGGATTGTTGTGGCAGAAGATGCCCGCATTCTCCTTGTAACCCGCAGGGTAGGTCGAGATCTCGCCGTACTCGAGCACGTAACGCGTAAAGGCGGGCTGATTCAGCACGATACCGAACTCGCAATCCAACCAAGCTTTGACCGAATCCAGCGCCTGCTCCACCTTGCCCTGCGCTAACCCGATCCCCGCCATCGCGCAGAACCCTTGTGACTCGATGAAGATCTTCCCTTCCTCGTTGGCCGCGCTCCCCACCGGCCTGCCGTAGAAATCGTACGCGCGCAGGAACCACTCCCCATCCCAGGCATGGTCGAGCACGGCCTGGACCATGGCGTCGACGTGGCGCTGGGCCTGATCGGCTTCGTCGTGCCGCCCGACCCGCCGGCATAGGGCGGCGAACTCGCGCCCCAACAAGACGAACTGACCCGCAATCATCACCGACTCGGCGGTACGCCCCTCCCGGTTCGCCGTCGTCTGGAACGACTCGTTCGGGTCCGTTGAGAAGCAGTTCAGGTTCAAGCAATCGTTCCAGTCGGCCCGCCCGATCAGGGGGAGGCCATGCGGTCCGAGATTGTGGACCGTGTGGTAGAACGCACGCTTCAGATGCTCGAAGTGAGGCTGCGCGGAGCGTTCATCGTTGTCGAAGGGCACCTCGGCGTCGAGGATGGCGAAGTCGCCCGTTTCCTTGATATAGGCCGTGGTGGACAGGATGAGCCACAAGGGATCGTCATTGAAGTTGCTGCCGATGGCGCTGTTCCCGCGCTTCGTGAGCGGTTGGTACTGGTGGTATGCCGAACCGTCCGCCCGTTGCGTTGCCGCCAGGTCGAGGATGCGCTGCCGCGCGCGGTCCGGCACCTGATGGACGAAGCCAACGAGGTCCTGATTCGAATCACGGAATCCGAAGCCGCGCCCGATGCCGGTTTCAAAGAACGACGCGCTGCGCGACATGTTGAACGTGACCATGCACTGATACTGGTTCCAGACGTTGACCATCCGGTCCAGCTTGTCGTCGCCGGTCCGCACCACGTACCGCGACAGAAGCCCATCCCAGAATGTCGAGAGCTCCTCCAGTGCAGCGTCAACGCGGTCCTCAGTGGCAAACCGCTCGATGAGTGCCTCTGCCCTGGTGGTGTTGACGCGTCCGGCGTCATCCCACTTCTCCTCCACAGGGTTCTCGACGTACCCCAACACGAAGACCAGCGTCCGCGCTTCACCCGGCGCCAACGCGACGTCCAGGGCATGGGAAGCGATGGGTGACCACCCGTGGGCTTCGGAGTTGCGTGATCGCCCCTCGACAACGGCGTCAGGCCGATCGAAGCCGTTGTAGAGCCCGAGGAACGATTCCCGGTCAGTGTCGAAACCCGCGAGCGGGGCATTGACGCTGTAGAACGCGAAATGATCGCGTCGCTCCTTGTACTCGGTGGTGTGATAGAGCGTCGCGCCGTCCACCAGCACCTCACCCGTCGAGAGATTCCGCTGGAGGTTGTTCATATCGTCGTCGGCATTCCACAGGCACCACTCCACGCACGAAAACAACGTGCAGGTCTTTGGCGCAGCCGACGTGTTCGTCAGCGTGACCTTGTGCACCTCCGCCCACGTCCCCAACGGCACGAAGAACGTGACCTCGGCGCGGAGGCCGTTCTTCGCCCCAGCGATGATCGTGTAGCTCAAGCCGTGACGGCACCGATACTCATCGAGCGCCGTCCTGACGGGCTTCCATCCCGGCGACCACACGTGATCACCGTCCTTGATGTAGAAGTACCGGCCGCCATCGTCCAATGGCACGTTGTTGTAGCGGTACCGGGTCAATCGGCGGAACCGCGCGTCACGACAGAAGGCGTAGCCGCCGGCCGAGTTGGAGATCAGGCCGAAGAAATCGCCGTTACCCAGATAGTTGATCCACGGATATGGCGTCTGCGGATCGGTGATGACGTACTCACGCGCCGCATCGTCGAAGTACCCAAACTGCATCGTACGACCTCAGACTCGGTGTATGGCGCATCCTCTGCTCGCCGGTGCACTGCACCCGACCGCGATGCGCCAGAGTGCTCCAAAGTGAGCGATGCGGTGCGCCGGGAGCAAGCAGAGCCCGCGACCGTCAACCACGCACCGGCGGCGGTCGGTGCAGTCGCGGCCACGCAGCTCCGAACATGATGGCAGCGCCAATCAAGCTCGCCGGCACGATCAGGAGCGACGGTCGAAGTCCCACGATGTCGCCCAGCACGCCCGTCACCCAGGGCAGCGCCGTGCCGCCCGACAGTGCCATCACGAACGCCACACCGAACGCCGTGCCCGAGATTCGCTCATGTCGGTCGCCCACGAAGCCGAGGATGACGGGGAAGACGGCGGCGAACCCGGCACCGATCAAGAAGGTGCCCGCACCGGCTGCGCCCGTGGAGCGGGCCCAAATCAGGATCACTGCGCCGACGAACGCGACACCCAATGACAGGAAGAGCACCGTGGCCGGTGCCGTGCGCTTCAGGATCCACCGGAGCGCAACCCGCGCGAGCGTCATGCCGAGCCAGTAGAGCGACAGCAAGGTCAACGCCCATTCCGGCGATAACCGCAATTCCTGATCGGCATAGGTTGCCGTCCACCCACCCATCGTCATCTCCATGCCGCTCTCGAGGAACAAGATCAACCCGAGAAGCAGAAGCGCCGGGTCGCGCAGAAGCCCGACCGCCTGTCGCAGCGGAAACCCCTGCGGCTGCTTTGGCTCCGGGAAGCGCAGCATGGCGATGTAGAACGGGACCAACGCGACGAGCCCCCCAATAGCGGCGATAATGCCGGTATCGCCGAACCGCGCCCGCAGTAATCCAAGCGTGAGCGGCACCCCGAGGGCACCGATGCCGAAGAACACGCCCAGGGTGGAGAGGCCCGCCGCCCGGCCGCCCGGACTGATATCGGCGACCAACGCGTTGCACGCACCGTTGACGAGGCCCCCGCCGAAACCGATGAGGACCACAGCGACGGACATCAGGAACACCGATGGTGCGAACGCGATCCCCTCGAGGCCGATCGCAACCAGCACGACAGACGCGATCAGCATGCCCTGGTAGCCCCGCCGGTCGACCACGGGCCCGAACACGAGCGAGCCCCCGAGGATGCCCAGGCTCATGAGCGCCAGGAGCGAGCCGGCCGCGGTGCGGTCGAGCCCCAGGCGCTCGATGATCGACGGCAGCACGGCACCAAGGGTGGTCATGACGATGCCGACGAGCAACATGCCGACCGCCGCGGCGGCGAAGACCGGCCGGTGCTGACCCGCGCTATTGACCGGAGAGATCGAGCAACCTCACGACTCGAAAATCGACGGGATGGCTCTCGCTTTGCAGTGCAATGAATCCGGATGCGAGGCGGGTCCCGTCGATCTTGACCGCCGGGTCGTGCCGATGCACGACCTCCCCACCCACGGTCGGCTGACGGTACCGCAACACGGTGTCGCCGTTGACCAGATGCATGATCAGCGAATCACCCATCACAACCGTTTCCGACCGGACCCACTGATCGCCGTCGAAGGTCGGCGACGAGGACTCGATGCAATGCGCGGTTGCCATCGCGCCGTCGATCGTGACTTCGGTCCCCGGCGTACACACGTTCGCCGTGGGGCGGGGACCCTCCCCAAGCCCACCGAGGAGCTGCACCTCGACGGAGATGGGGAAGTCCTGGTGCAGGGTCATGGTGGCGGGATCCTGCGCGTGGACCATGACCCCGCTGTTCCGCCGGGCCCAGTCAGGCCCGCCCGGTGCCTGCGCCCCCACGAACCGATACTCGACCACGAGTCGGTAGTGCGAGAACGGCGTCTCGAAGAACAAGTGGCCGAACTGTTCCTCAAAGTGTTCATAGCCGTCATATCGGACTTGCAGCACACCGTCCTGGACACGGAAGGTGTTCGCGAAGTTCACGCCGGGGGCGTACCCGGCGATCTTCGGCACCCAGCCGTCGAGATCGCGTCCGTTGAAGAGTGCGATCCACTCCGGGGACTCCGTCCCGCGGTTCGCGGGGGTATCGGAGCACGCCAGGAGGGTAACGGACAGCAAGACGCCGAGCGAGGCCCGAGACAGGAACGGAGCCCCCACGACCCGCCGTGTTGCGAGTGGACGGCGTGGTTCAGTGACGAGGGTCCCCGCGGGTGAGCCGGCTACCACGGCGTTACTCGAAGAACGGAAACAGGGCCAGCAGTTCCCCACGTGCCGGCTGCGAGCCGTACTCCGACACCTGAAACGCTTCCGCCTGACGTACCTGGTTCCCGCGGATCTCGCCGTAGAGATCAACGAGCAGTGCACGGTAGTCCTCGCCGGGCTGCGATCCCGTAAAGCCCCGCCACTCGGCCATCCAGGCGCGCCTGTCGGTCGGGTCCGCCGGCACCGTTTCGAGAATTCCCTGGTTGTACGGAAGCCACTCGTACATCTGCGACTCGTGACAATGATACATGTCGATCTTCTGCTCGATCACATCGTCGATGGCAACGGCGATATCGGGCGCAAAGGGCGACGGCTCCGTGAACCGATCCGGTATGTACACGAACACGGGGTTCTTCTGGAGATGCGGTACGGACGCCACGATGTTCGGCACCGTCACCATGTAGGCCGCATCACGCACCAGAAGCCCGGTGTTGCGGTGATCTGGATGGTAGTCGTTCGGACGCGGACTGATGACGATGTCCGCCCGGAACTCGCGGATCTGCCGGATCACGGCTTCGCGATTCTCGAGCGTCGGCATGAGCTTCCCGTCGTCGTTGTCGAGCACGACGTACTCGGCGCCGATGGCGCGGCCGGCGCACTGGGTTTCCGCATACCGTCGCTGGGCGAGCGGCCCACCACCCATCGCCTGGTGACCGGCGTTGCCGTTGGTGAGGGAGACGAGCCGGACCAGGTGCCCCTGCTCGACGAACTTCGCCATCGTGCCGCCCACCTTCTCCGGATCATCCGGGTGGGCACCGAAAACGATGATGCGGAGCTGATCTTCCGGCACCTGCGCACCCACCACCTCAGCCGACAACCCTGCGACGACCGAGCCCAGGAGCAACACAAACGCATCTCTAACCATATGACACCGCCCTTACGCCTGCGTATGATCGTCGTGCCCGATGCCCCCTCCTGCCCTCCTGCGCACCTGCACGGTGCCTACCAGAACAACGCGTACAACGCCGTCGTGATCCCCAGCACGCCGAAGGCCGCCGCCGCGAAGATGGGATCCGTCACCAGCATGTCGCGACTGATCGCGATGCCCTTGGGATCGTCCTTGCCTTTGGCCTCGAACAACGAGATCACCACGATCAGTCCCACCGACACCAAGAAGACCGTGCCCATACGATTGATGAACGGCAGACTCGGCAGCAGGACCTTCATCAGGAACGACAACGGGATGCTGAGCAGCGCCGAGACGAGCGCCGAGTTCGGCGTTGCCTTCTTCCAGAACAACCCCATCATGAAGATCGCGAGCACACCCGGGCTGACCATGCCCGTGTATTCCTGGATGTACTGAAACACCTGGTCCAATGCGGACAGCTGCGGTGCCAACAGCACCGCGATCAGGGTGCACACGATGGCTACCGTGCGTCCGACCCGCACCAATTCCCGTTCCGACGCGTCCTTCTTGAAGAAGTGCCGGTAGATATCCATGGTGAAGATCGTCGACGTGCTGTTCATCATCGACGCGAGCGACGACACGATCGCGGCGATGAGTGCCGCGAAGGTGAGTCCCTTGAGTCCCGGACCGACGTACTCGGCGAGCAACCAGGGATAGGCCTCGTCGCCCCGATCGATGGGCGCGTGCAGCGCGTAGGCGACGATGCCGGGGATCACCACGATCAGCGGGAGGAGCAGCTTCAGGTACGCGGCGAACGCGACACCGCGCTGCGCTTCCTTGAGGTCCTTCGCCGCGAGCGTGCGCTGGATGATGTACTGGTTGCAGCCCCAGTAGAACAGGTTCGCGATCCACATGCCGCCGACCAGGACACTCAGCCCCGGCAGCAGATCGTAGGCGTCCTGCGTGAGTCCCGCGTCATCGGTGTACAGCAGTTCGTCCTTGTAGAGGATCATGTTGAAGCGATCCCCCGCTTCGCTCATCAGGCGCGAGAACCCGTGAATGGCGCCCTGTTCGCCACCGAAGGCGTCCAGCGCCAGATACGTGGTCAGCAGCCCGCCGCCGACGAGCACCGCGACCTGCACGACGTCCGTCCAGGCCACGGCTTTCAACCCGCCGTAGACGCTGTAGACGATGGCGAAGACCGCCAGGCCGATCACCCCGGCCCACATGTTGACCCCCATGATGCCTTCGAGCGCCAGGGCGCCGAGGTACAGCACCGACGTCAGGTTGACGAAGACGTAGACCAGGAGCCAGAAGACGGCGAGGAGTGTGCGGACACGGGTATCGTACCGCACCTCCAGGAACTGCGGCATCGTGAAGATGCCCTTCTTCAGGTAGATCGGGATGAAGAACCACGCGACCAACAGCAAGGTCACCGCCGCCATCCACTCGTACGTCGCGATCGCGAGACCCAGCCGGAACCCGGACCCCGACATGCCGATGAACTGCTCGGCCGAAATGTTGGACGCGATCAGTGATGCCCCGATCGCCCACCACGGCAAGGACTTACTCGCAAGGAAGTAGTCCTTGGTGTCCTTCTCGTGTCCCTTCTTCTCCCGCGAGACCCACAGCCCGAGGGAGACGATCAGCAGGACATATGCGATGAAGACGATGTAGTCGACTGTTGAGAATTCCATGGTGGTCGGCTCACCTGGAGATTGGAGGAACGGCCACTGCCGGTGTTACGGCAACCATCGCAGGCAGATTGCGCGCCAAGATACTGCGCAGGCAGATGAACCACAACGGCGCCGAGCAAGTGTTCGCTCTTGCGCTGCCGTGGTCCTCCCCCTGCCGTGTGCGGCGGCCGTAACCGTCACCGCACCACAGCTGCAGTCACTCCGTTGCCCGAAATACGATCGTCTGAATCGAGCGCGCCGGTGCTTCGAGGTCGATCGCATCGCGCCCGACGGTGAGCGCATACTGGCCGGCTTCATCGTGCTGGTTCATCACCACCACGATCACCGATCCGTCCTCGTTCACGAATCCCGTGGCAAGCAGCATGCTTCGACTC
>JBDHJO010000044.1:0-17052 GCA_039586875.1 Gemmatimonadota bacterium
CGTTCAAACCGATCGTCGCCCTCACCGCCCTCTCTGCTGGCCGGGCGTCCGGTACCGCGCAGGGCGCATTCACGCTGGCGTCGATCCTCGAGGACACGCCACTCTCGGTGGCAACGCCGAATGGAACCTGGCAGCCGGTCAACTACGACCGCCGCTTCTCCGGATCGATCACGCTGCGAGAGGCGCTCGAACGATCGCTGAACGTGCCGTTTGCGCGGTTGGGACTCGCGGTCGGCGCCGAGCAGATCGTTGCCACGGCACGGCGCCTCGGCATCACGAGCCCATTGCGCGCGGTCCCGAGCCTTGCCTTGGGGTCGTCCGAGGTCACCCCCCTGGAACTGGCGCGTGCATATGGGGTCCTCGGCGCCGAGGGAGTGTTGGCACCCGTGAATCCGGTCCTGGCGGCCGTCGACGCCGACGGCAATCTCCTTGCACAGTTCGACGCCGGCACCACGCGCGCGTATTCCGAAGAGGAAGCGTATCTCGTCACGTCCGCCTTGCTCGGTGCGGTCGAACGCGGAACCGGGCGCGGACTCCGGGCCGCCGGCTACCACGGACCGTTCGCCGCCAAGTCCGGAACCACCAATGATTACCGCGATGGATGGTTCGTCGGCTATACGCCGGACATTGCCGTTGCGGTCTGGGTCGGCTTCGACGACGGCCACGACCTCGGCCTGCCCGGGTCCCGCTTGGCCCTGCCGATCCTCGGGAGATTCCTCGCGCTGGCGTTCGACGAGGAGGGTGCCGGCACCTTTTCGCGGCCGTGGGGTCTGGAGGCCGTCGAGATCGATCCGGCAACTGGCCTGCGGGCCGGATGGGGGTGCGGCGGACGGCGGGAGCTCTTTCTGCCGGGTACGGCCCCGACCCAGCGGTGCGACCCCTTCAGACGTGACTACAGTTTCCGCATCCCCGAACGGCGAACCGACGCGCGAACCCTCTTGCGCGGACTGCTCCGCCATCTCGACCGCGCGGTCCGGTAACGTCTACTCGCCGCCGGACGTGCCCCCGAGCGTGCGGTTCAGGACCGCTGCCAGCCGCAGGCCGGCCTTGAGCAGCTGTGCTTCGATGATCGGGGTGGCCGCGTCGAGGTAGTCCCATCCCAGGCGCTGCGCGTCACCTCGTTCTGCTTCCGGCAGTGCGTAGACGGCGGGCCGCGCGGCCATGGCGTCGGCAGCCCACGCCACATAGTCGCCGGCCGTCCACGACGCGATCTGCTCGGCGGTCGCGAAGTCGAGAAAGGCCGTGTATTCGGAGTAGCTCAAGCCCAGAAACTCCAACATGCGGCTATCCCACACCGAGTGCAGGTTCGTCGGCGTCCCGAACCAGGTGACGTCGATGTCATTGCCTCCCCGATCCTCCGCGCGACCGACGTGGAGGGGTTGGTGCATGTCACCGATGAAATGCACCACGAACTTGAGGGCCATTGCCCGGTCCGCAACGGACCGGCTCGTGTCGGCGAGGATGCGTTCCTGGTATTCCAAGGCTTGGAGCACGTCGCCGGGCTCGTCGTAAGGCTGCCGCGGGTACGCCTCCCCATCCGGAATGCTGACGAAGTGCCACGAATAGGTATGCCGTCCCTCGGGACTCGCACGGTATTTGTCCGCCCATTCACCGAAGCGGGCAAGCGGATACGGGCCGACGAGCTCCGTGATCCGCATCCGGGTCACCGGCAGTAGATGTCGCTCGGCGATGGCCGCGACAATCCGGTGCCCATTGGCGCCCCAGGGCACACCGGCGTTGGCCGTCGGGGTCGCAGGACCGATGGGAGTGCTCAACACCGTGATCGAGAGAAGCGAGAGCAGCATAGGAATCCTGTTTGGGCGAGATGTGACCGGTCGGGACTGCCGTGGCCTTCGGCGTCCGTGGCGGGGCGCGGCCTCTGCGCCGTGCCAATCGTACCACGGCCGACGGGGGATGACAACGCGTCACCGCCGCCTTTCGAGTTGCCGCGTGCGGTGCGACATTCAGCGTTCGGTTCCAAGCCCCTGACCCACGAGACGCGTCCATGCTCAAGCTCGCCGCCAGCATCATCGCCCCGCTCGCCGTTGCCGCTGTCTCCGGGGCGGCAACCGCGCGTTCCGTCCGCGATTGGTATCCGACGCTCGACAAGCCGTTCTTCACACCCCCGTCGTGGCTATTCGGACCGGTTTGGACGGCACTCTATGTGATGATGGGCATTGCGTTCTACCTGGTATGGCGCGAAGGGTGGGACCGCCCGGACGTGCGCATCGCCATGCTGACGTTCGCCGCCCAGTTGGTGCTGAACGGTCTCTGGTCGATCGTGTTCTTTGGCATGCGTGCACCGGGGGCAGCGCTCGTCGAGATCGTCGTGCTGCTTACCGCGATCATCGCGACCACCGTCCTCTTCTGGCGAATCTCGACGATTGCCGGCCGGCTGCTCGTCCCGTATGTCGCGTGGGTGAGCTTTGCGACCGCACTCAATGCCTCCATTTGGTGGCTGAACCGGTAGGCACACGCCCAACACCCGGAGGCTCTCTCGATGCGGCTGCTGCTCCTCAGCAATTCGACCAATGCCCGTGGTACGTTCCTCGCCCACGCGACCGCGCACCTCGAGCGCTTCCTGGGAGGTAGCGTCGGAGACGCCCTCTTCGTTCCCTACGCCGCGGTCCGGGTCACCTTCGACGACTTCGCCGAGGTCGTCGCCGCGGCCTTTGCTCCGCACGGGTGCACGGTGCGCTCCATACACCGCGAAGCGGATCCGATAAGCGCCGTACAGTCGGCTGGTGCCATTGTGGTGGGCGGGGGCAACACGTTCCAGTTGCTCTCCACGCTGCAGCATCACGGGCTGATCGACGCCATCAGAGCAGCCGTCGCTGCCGGCACGCCCTACATCGGGTGGAGCGCCGGCGCCAACGTCGCCTGCCCGACGATCCGCACGACGAACGACATGCCGATCGTCGAGCCCTCCTCGTTCGATGCGCTCTCGCTCGTTCCGTTCCAGATCAACCCGCACTTCACCACCGCCCGCATACCCGATCATGGCGGTGAGAGCCGAATCGATCGTCTGATGGAATTCACCGCAGCCAATCCGGAGATGCCCGTCCTGGCCCTTCCGGAGGGCACCATGATTCAGGTGGAACCCGCCGGCATGGTCCTGCACGGCGCACAGGCAGCCCTGCTGTTGCGACACGGACAGGAGCCGCAGGAAGTCCCGCCGGGCCCGGTCGTGCTGCCCTGACCGCAGCAGCACCCCGGCAGTCCCACGATCCGAAGCACGACGATATCTTACTCCCGCACCGGCCGGTGCGGCCGAATCCTGCGTGGATGTCTGTGACGACGAGGTGATGGTGATGGGTACCCTCCACGAGCCCCACAAGATCAAGACCGTGCGACTGCTTCCCTTCCCTACGCTGGAAGAGCGGAAGCAATGGCTTGCCGACGCGCACTTCAACGTGTTCAACCTCACGCCGGCACAAGTCACATTCGACATGTGCTCGTTGGGCATCGGCGCGATGAGCCAGGACCAACTCGCCGGTCAGCTCATCGGCGACGAGGCGTACGCCGGATCCCGCAACTTCGAAACGCTGGCAGATGCCGTGCACCGGGTGCTCGGCCACACCTATGTCTGCCCAACGCACAACGTGCTCGGCTGTGTCAAGCTGATCGTCGCCACGATGATCCCGCCGGGGTCCGTCGTCCCGAGCAATGCGCGTACGCGCTTGGACACGCTCAAGCCATTGGGCGTGGAGTATCCGGACCTCCGGGATCACGATCACCCGATTTTCACCGGCAACATGGATCTCGACGGGTTGGAGCGGGTGCTCGCCTCCGGGAACGTGGCCGTCGTCGGCATGCAGGCCTTCGCAGACGGCCAGCACCCGTTCAGCCTCGAGAACGTACGCGCCGTACGCGCGTTGGCCGATCGCCACGGCAAACGGCTCGTGTGCGACGGATCCCGCATCATCGAGAATGCCTGGTATGTCCAGCGCCATGAGCCGGGACAGGCCGACCGCTCGATTGCGGAGATCGTCAAGCAGATCGTCAAGACCACGCACATCCTCCTGGTGGACGGCGCGCAGGACCCCAAGTGCAACACCGGCGGCATCATCACCACGGACAACCCCGACGACCACGAGAAGTTCATGAACGAGGTCGTCGTCTACGAGGGATTGCACACGTACGGCGGCATGGCCGGTCGCACGATGGAAGTGCTCGCGCGCGGGATCGACGAGATGTGCGACGAGGCCGAGGTCAACTGGGTGATGCATCAGACGGAGCGGTTTTCCGATCGGCTGCGCGACGCGGGGATACCGTTGGAACGTGGGTGCGACGGCGCCTACCTCAAGGCCGAGGAGTTTCTTCCACGCCTGAACGATCACCAGCAGGACACGCTTTCGGCGGCACTCTACGTCACGAGCGGCGTGCGCGCGCTCGCGCAGGGTCTCGTTGGACGTGACTGCCTGGTCCCGGTGCAGATCCCGCGCCTGGCCATGACGACCGAACAGCTCGACCAGGTGGCTGACGCCATCATCACGCTTTTCGAGCACCGCGAGAAGGTCCCGGCCCTCCAGAGCACGGACTCGGGACCGTGGCGTGATCAAATGCGGTACCGGTGGGTGTTCCCGGATCTCCCGTCGTTCAACTTCGAAGGGTTCCCGTACGAGATCCACACGATCGAGCGTGTCGGTGCGCTCACACGCGAAGCCCGCCAGCACGCGATCCGTGCCGCCGGGTACAACACGTTCCTCTTGCGATCTGCTGACGTCACGATCGATCTCCTGACCGATTCCGGCACGACCGCAATGAGTCATGCCCAGTGGGCGGCGTACGACGGCGCGCGCGCCAGCGCGACGTCGAGCGAAGAGTATTCCCGTCTCGTCCGCGTGCTCCGTGATGTCATTGGCTACGAGCACATCATCCCGACGCACCAAGGCCGTGCGGCAGAGCACATCCTCAGTCAGATCATGATCACACCCGGGCAGTTCGTGCCCGGCAACATGTACTTCACGACCACGAAGCTGCATCAGGAGATGGCGGGGGGCGTGTTCGTGGACGTAATCGTAGACGAGGCGCATGACCCGACACTCGACTACCCTTGGAAGGGCAACATCGATCTGAACAAGCTGTCGGCGCTCGTCGACGAGCATGGTGCCGAGCAGGTTGCGTACGTCTCGTTCGAGCACGCCGTGAACATGGCCGGTGGACAGCCGGTGAGCATGAGCAACATGAAGGAGGTGTACGAGTACTGCAGTGCTCGCGGGATTCCCGTGTTCTTCGACGCCACGCGGCTGGCGGAGAACGCCTACATGATCCAGTTCAAGGACCCCAGGTACCACACCGTCCCGGTCGCGGACATCCTGCGGGAGATGATGCTCTACGGCGACGGCTGTACCGTCAGCGGCAAGAAGGACTTCCTAATCAACATCGGCGGCGTCCTGGCCTTCCGTGACAATCGGGTGTGGACGGAGCGCGCGCAGCAACTGCTCAGGATCTACGAGGGAAACGTCACCGATGGCGGCCTAGCGACGGCCGACCTCGCAGCGATCGCACGTGGCGTGGAGGAGATGGTGAACGACCGCTACATCAAGTCACGGGTTCAGCAGACGCAGTACCTCGGCACCCTGCTCCTCGATGCCGGCGTCCCGATCGTCACCCCGCCCGGCAGTCACGCCATCTTTCTGGATGCCAAACGGTTCCTTCCGCACATCGACCAGGATCAGTTCCCTGCGCAGCGCCTGGCAGCTGAGATCTTCGTGGAGACCGGCGTGCGAGCGATGGAACGCGGCAATGTCTCCAAGGGCCGCAATCCCGAGAACGGCGAGAACTACCGGCCGTCCCTCGAGCTTGTACGGCTGACGATCCCGCGGCGCGTGTACACCAACGACCACATGCGCGCCGTCGCCGAGGGCATCGTGCGGGTCTACGAGCGCCGGGAGGAGATTATGGGCCTGCGTTTCGTCTATGAACCGGCCAAGCTGCGGTTCTTCCAAGGGCGCTTCGAGGCGCTGTAGGACCCACAGCACCCGCCTGGTCGCCGTCGTGTCCTCGCGCCCGCCGTCACCCCCCGACACTCGGTGATGGCGGGCGCTCGAGGGTGAGGCTTCCGAGCCGACGCTGATCGATATCGAAGACACCGACCGACGTCGACGCTCCAACCTCGGTCGGTCCACGGATCACGAAGGTGGCAACGGAATCCGCCGTCCCGGGCGGAACCTGCTCGACGACGAGCGTCAGCGAGTCGCCGGCGAACGCTCCGTCGGCGCTCTCGAGGATCGGTCCCAACACCCAGGCACCGGTCACGAAGCTCGCTACCGCTGTCGAATCCCGTCCGCTGTCGGCCACGTAGAGTTCCAGCTCAACTGCGACAGCGGTGCCCAGCAGCGTCCCGAAAAGCCGATATGTCCCTTCACGTGCGTCGTCCAGGTCACCGACGACGCGCAGAGTACTCGTGGCGGCGACCATGCTGCCGAAGAGCCCCATGCCGCCGTCCAACCGATTGATGAACCCCCGCCCCGAGGGCGGGATATTCCCGGACCGCACGAAATCGAAGTACGCGTCGTCACCGAGGCCCACCGTCACCGAGTGGAAGGCACCGGCGGTGAACACGGGGGGGAAGCGGTCCGGGATCCCGCTGGTGTCGTCTTGAAAACCGGTCAGGATGTCCGGGAGATCGCCGGGAACGGCAACGGCGGTCGAGTCGACCGCGATCCAGAAGGCCGGAGCAGAGGCAGCGGCAACCGTGGGGCGTCGCACCTCGATCTGGAGCGTCCGACCGCTGGGCGACCGTGCGCTGGCTACGAGCGTGTCGCGATCCCGGTTGAGCACCAGTGTGTCGCCGGGCATCCGCAGTCCGTCGCCACCGGCGCTCAGGAGGAACGCATTCACCCCGGGGACTACGGTGGTGCCGCGCACCACGTCGCCGTTACCCGTCCTGACCTGGAGGGCCAGCGTGTCGCCCGTGCGCATCGTCGGACAGGCATTGGGACTCCAATACAGCCCGGGTCCGCGCGGGAGGAACGGAGCGTCCACCCCCTCGAGGAACAGTGTCGTGCCGCACGGATCAGCGTCGTAGGTGATGTTGGTGACCGTCACGGTCGCTCTCCGGATCGGGAGCTGCGGCGCTTCTCCCGGAATCAGGGAGCCCGTCGAGTCGATGGGCTGAGCACCCGTGAAGGTCTCCTCAACCAAGATCCACTGCCGAGCCTTGTCGGGTCGCATCACGCCTTGCACGACGACGATCGGCTCGCCGTCGGGGATGGTGATCTCACCGAACTCGCACGCGGCGCTCGTCGCGACGACCGCCGCCATCAGCACGTTCAGGCGCGATTTCAAAACGCGAACTCCAAGCCGACGCTCGGCAGCACGGGCAACTGAGAGAACGCCGTGCGCGTGGCCGGGGCCGTCGTGTAGTCGTAGAAATACAGAAAGACGTTGCGGCGATTGAGAACGTTCGCGACCTGCACGTACGGGCGCAGGATGCCGCCGAACCGTCGCAGCTCCCACCGCAGGCTCACGTCGATCCGGCTGTACGTCGGGAAGCGGGCGCTGTTGAGGTCCGGGCTGGCGATGGGTTCCCGGTCGAGGTTGTCGAACGTATGCGTCGCGGCACGGTAATATCGGTGGTTCCACTCGCCGATGAACGGCGTGTACGGCAACGGGGAACCGATCCCAAGCCGCACACCGGCGTCGCTGCCGAAGGGTCCCGGTGCCTGAAGCACCACATTCACCATGTGCCGTCGATCGTGCACGGCGGGGTAGACCCTGCCATCCGGCGTCTCTCGGATCGCCTTGGTGAAGCTGTACGCCACCCAACCCGAGATCCTGCCCCAGTGACGCCGGACGAGCAGGTCGAACCCCCAGGCGTCGCCCGATACCGGGAGGATCTCGTCACCCTGCACACCCGGGTCCTCATCGAGATTGGCGTCGATGATGTCGGTGAACGTCTTGCGATACACCTCGAGGGAGACGGATTCGGCCGCTCCGAACCACCACTCGGCCCCGCCGACCACGTGGCTGGAACTCGCCACCGGTGTTGCCGAGTCGGCGCCAATCCAGAGATCGAAGATGTTCCACGGCAGGTTCTGATCGCGGAGCGAGTGGATCGCCTGATGGTAGCGGCCGACAGAGCCCGTCAGCGCGACCGACGGGCCGAGGAAGTACTTCGCACCAATCCGTGGCGAGAGCCGCACCACGTCGGGTCCCTGCACCGCCTCCACCCGGAGGCCCGGGCGGACGATCAGTCGGTCGGATGCCCGCCACTCGTCCTCGGCGAACCCGGACCAGACGACCGGGGCATAGCGCAGGCGGAGGAACGAGGATCCGAAGCTCTCGGACCCCGCATCGTATTGCATCCGGTACGACTCCACGGCAGCACCGACCGTGACGGCATGATCGCGGTGCGCCGCCAGCTCGAGCCGGGCGCTCCCCGACAGAAGGCGCGCGGTGTTCTCCGCATCGAGGATGCCGGGACGAAGCCCGAACGCCGTCGAGAATCCCGATGCGCCGGCATCGACGACCAGCCGATGCGGACCGACGGGCTGATCGTACCGTACGCCGACCACCTGATTCCCCCACCCCCCCTCCAGGCGAACCTCGGGCTGACCCACGGCCGCCTCCGTCCACACCCAATCGATCACATCGCGCCCGACATACCCGGTGGCCGACAGCGTTCCGCCGCCTCCCACGGGGATGGCGAGCTTCGCCATGGTATCCCAGAAGTAGTACGGCAGCGTCTGGCTCGTGAGCGCACCCGTCAGCACGTCGGCGTAGGTGCGCCGCGCACTTACGAGCCAACTCGCGCCCTTCCCCCCGATCGGCCCCTCCAGCAGAAGCCGGCTCGAGAGGAGCGAGACGCCGCCCCTGACCCCAAACCGATCACGCCGTCCGGGGCGGACGCCGACGCCCATGACGCTGCTGAGGCGGCCGCTGGACGCGGCCGGAAACGCGCCGGTGAGGAACCGGACCTCGTCGACGGCATCCGTATCGAACGTGCTGAACAAGCCTCCGAGGTGGGAGGGATTGAAGATCGTGATGCCGTCGAGCTGGGTGAGATTCTGATCCGGTTCCCCTCCACGGACATTGAAGCCGACGGTGTAGTCGTTCAGCGCAACGGTTCCCGGTAGCAGCTGGACTGCGCGCACTACATCCGCCTCGAGTGCTGCCGGCAACTGCGCGATCGTCTCCCGATCGACGCGGACAATGCTGGGCTGGACCGATTCCTCGAAGTCGATGCGGGCCGGCGGACGTGCGCGCGCCGTGATCCCCGGAAGTGCGATCGGCTGCAACGCCGCGTCGATCCGTACCGCGGTCTGAGTGGCTTCCACCCACACGGAATCGGGATAGATCCCGATGCGCGATACCAGGAGGAGGACACGACGGTTCGGCACGGCCCGAAGGACGAAGGAACCCGCATCATCCGTAACGGCACCGTGGTCCGTCCCGCGCACCCGGACGACGACGCCCTGGAGGGCGCCGCCGTTGCCGACTTCCACCACCGTGCCCACGATGTCGCGTGCATCCTGCGCACACGCCGGTTCCGCCATCGCGCTGCACACCAGGATCGCGGCCACCACCGCGCCCGCACGCGCCCCCCACTGCCGGGCGGGTCGGTGCAGCAACCCGCCCAGCATCATGCCGGCCACGCCGTCAGCGCGGCGCCGTCACCGATTCCAGGTGTTGTTCCCCCGATTGTCATCGGGATAGACCCCACGCGGATCGATCGTGACGGCGTCAACCCGTCGGCCGCTCCGCAGCCGATAGGTGTAGTTGCGGCCCATCTTCCACATTTCGACGGGAAGGCGGACCGTCTCCGTCGCTCCACCCGCGAAGGTGAGCTCGAGTTCGACCGGCATGACCATCTCACCGGCGTTCCGAATGCGGATCTCCGTCTCGTCGTCGTCATCCCCTCCGTATACCCCCATAACCACCTGATCGAGCCGCGCGGTGGAGTAGAGCCACCCCCGCCAGAACCAGTCGAGATCCTTGCCGGCGGCGTCCTCCATGAACCGAATGAAGTCGGCCGGCCCAGGATGTTTGAACGCCCACGCCATGGTGTATTCGGCAAAGGCCCGGTCGAAGCGCTCCGAGCCCAGCACCTCCGTCCGCAGCAGATGCAGCATCAGCGCCGGCTTGAAATACGCCACCCAGTACAGATCGTGCTGCTCGTCGGGTGGGAGGGCCATTGGCTGCTCAGCACCCGGACGGGCATGGATCGGGTACAGATGCAGCGGCTGTATCGAGATCGTGTCCCCGTAGGCGTCACCGGCGAAATACTCCTCGACGGATCCGATGTTGATGAAGGTGTTGAATCCCTCGTCCATCCACGGGTGCAGGCGCTCGTTCGAGTTCACGATCATGGGGTACCACTCGTGCCCGAACTCGTGGGTCAATACCCAGTAGAGTTCCTCTCGGCTCGCGCTCGTCGGCACGAACGTGAGCATTGGGTATTCCATGCCGCCGTTCGGCCCCTCGATCGTGGTGGCGTGTGGCCACGGGTATGGGTAGAGGCGCTCCGAGAAGTGTTTGATGCTGACCCAAGACATGCGATTGGCTTCTTCCCACAACTCGGCTTCCGGCCGGTAGAAAGTCTGGATCAGGACCCCGTGCCACTGGCTGGCGTCCCATCGGAAGTCGGGCGCCATTGCAAAGGCAAAGTCCCGCACGTTGTCGGCGGTGAACCGCCATATCTTCCGGCCCCGAGCGCGCGCGCGTCGTCCCTCCAGCGCCTCGTCGCGTGTGATCACGGCGATTGCCTGCTCCGATGCCGCGGCCCGCTCCAGGCGCGTCCGCTGCTCGGCGGTCAACACCGCCTCCGGATTGTCCAGCGTCCCCGTGGCAGCGACGGTGAAGTTGTCCGGCACCGTGAGCGAGACCCGAAAGTCGCCGAACTCCTGATAGAACTCCCCGGCGCCGAGAAACGGCGCGATGTTCCACCCGCTCAGATCGTCAAACACCGCTACCCTCGGGTACCACTGCGCGATCTGGTACAACGTGCCTTCTCGGTCCATCCGGCCGTACCCGTACACGGGAATCGTCCATCGCCACGAGACGTCGAACGTGAAGGCGCCACCCGACGGCAGTGGGTGAGGCAGGTCCACCCGGACGACGGTTCCGTAGTTGTGGGCCGTGAGATCCCGGCCGTTCGCCGCGAGCCGCTCGAGCGTCATCCCGCTTCCCCCCGAGCAGGACCAGTCGAACACGGCCTCGCCAAAAAGCAACGGCGGGAGATTCAGGACCGCGTTCTCGCTCCCGGGATCACACAGGTTCGCATCGACCTTGAGCCAAATGAAGGTGAGGGTGTGAGGTGAGTTGTTGTGGTAGCGAATGGTGGCCGCACCCGTGAGCAGATGCGTCTCGGTGTCGATTGCAGCGTCCATTCGGTAGTCCACCCGCTGCTGCCAATAGTCCGGCCCCGGCCGTCCCGCACCGGTGCGTAGCGCATTCGGCGACGGAAGATGGTCCAGCGGGGCGAACGGGGAATCGAGGCCCCATCCATCTTGTGCGCGGACGGGATTGGGGACCAAGAACGTCAGGAACCACACCGGAACCATCCAGCGACGTGTCCGTGACGAAATGCGCAGCATCGTAACCTCCCGGGCGTTCGCGTGTACACGTAAAGACGCTGGGAGAATACCGCCACGAAGACGGCAACGCGAGCGAGCCGTGGCCCGCGCGTGACACTCCCATGGGCGCCGCCGGTTCGGTATCGTTGATGGTCGCTCGGAGACCTCGGAGGCTGTTATGACCAATCACAGCTTTGTCGTGCCACGGATTGGCATTGAGGACGATCAGGAGTTGCGCGTGACTATCGACATCGACCCCGACGGCAACCGTGCCCTCCGATTGGAGGTGCACCGCTCCGGAAGCAGACGGGGGAAACCCGTGCGGGGACCACTGTGGATCAACCTACGAGCCCTGCAGTCGCTGCAGCCCGATTTCGCATTCTCGTCGCCATGAGACGTGATCCAACTGATCCCGTCTCACATCCCTGGGAGTACCGCATGACCCGGATCGCGTCGCTCTTCTTGTCCGTCACCGTCCTCGCTAGTGGATTCACGACACCTGCCGAGGCGCAGACCCGCGGCAAGGAACTCTATGACCTGATGGGCTCGAGGCGGCTCGTGACGACCACAGGGTCGTTCCAGGTCACGTGGCTGCCACAGGGTCAGGGTATCCTCGAGAGTCGGACGGACGATGATGAGAGCACCGAGTTCTACGCGGTCGATCCCGTCACCGAAGCGGAAACGCCGTTCCTCGACGCCGGCGAGCGTCTCGCCCTGCGGGAGCAATACATCGCGATCACCGGGAACGGCGGCATGGGGCTCCCGTTTCAGCGCTTCGACCTGCTGGGTGACGGAGCGGCGCTGACGTTCGAAACCGAGGGTCGGTACTTTCACTTCGATCGCGCGACCCGCACACTGCGCGAGCTCCTGCGGCCCGAGATCGAGCACCAGCCCTACTCCGACGAACTCATGCGCCGCATGTCCACGAGTCAGTTGTGGAACGGGACCTATGACGACTCGTACCGGTGGTTCGCCTACGTCAAAGGGTACGACCTCTACGTCACGGAGACCGCCACGGGCCGCGAGACCCGCCTGACACACGACGGTAGCCTCGACACGTTCAACGGCCGGCCGAATTGGGTCTACCCCGAAGAGTTCAGCCAGCGGGATGCCTATTGGTTCTCCCCTGACGGCACCAAGTTGGCCTACTACCGGTCGGACGAGCACGACGTGCACAAATACCCCATCGTGCACGCGCTGGAGCCGGAGGCAGCCCTCGAGCTGCAGTCGTACCCCAAGGCCGGCGAGCCAAATCCCACAGTCGTGCTTCGGATCGTGGATATCGCCTCCGGCGCGACCGTAGAAGCCGAGACCAACAGCACCCCCGACAACTACATCGTCCGCCCGTTTTGGCTCCCCAACGGCGAGGCGATGCTCCTCCGCCGGATGAACCGTCGGCAGAACGTGATGGAGTTGCTGCGCGTCGACGCGGCCACGGGCGCCGTGGACGTCATCCTCACCGAGGAAGAGGAGGCGTTCGTCAACATCCACGACAACCTGAGCGCCGAGTTCCGTCTGCTTGGCGACGACGTGCGATTCCTGTGGGCCTCGGAGCGTTCCGGTTGGCGGCATCTCTACCTGTACGACCTCGACGGGAACGAGCTTGCACAGCTCACCGACGGCGACCGGCCGGTCAACGTCATCGTCGGACTCGATGCGGGCGAGGAGTGGGTGTACTTCACCGCGCACACCAATATGGGTCTCGAGACACACCTCTTCCGCGTTCGTCTCGATGGGACCGATCTCGAGCAGCTCACGACGGAACCGGGATCGCACATGATCAACATGGATCCCACCGGCACCTACTACGTCGACACGTACTCGTCGTTCGACACGCCGATGACCGCCAACCTGCATCGCGCCGATGGAACCCTGATCCGCAACATCATGCACTCGGAGACCGAGGGTATCGACACCCTCGCACTCGAGCCGCCGGAACTGGTCACCGTGTTGGCCGCGGACGGCACCACCGAGCTGCACGGGTTGCTCTACAAGCCGGCCGGCTACGATCCCCAGACCGCGTATCCCCTGATCGTCCCCGTGTACGGTGGCCCCCACACGAAGTCGATCACCAACCGGTACGTGCACAGCGGCGGTGACCAGCGCCTCGCCCAGTTGGGTTTCATGGTCTTCCGCGTGGACAACCGCGGACTGCAGCAGCGTGGCAAGGCGTTCGAAACCGCAACGTACCTCCAACTCGGTCAAGTCGATCTCGCGGACCAGGTTGCGGCCGTACGCCAGATCGCCGAGCGCCCGTACATCGACGGCTCGCGCGTGGGTCTCTTCGGTGGATCGTACGGCGGGTACATGACCATCATGGGACTCCTCAAGGAACCCGAGGTCTTTCACGTCGGCGTCGCCCATGCCCCGGTCACCGACTGGCGCAACTACGACACTATCTACACCGAGCGGTACATGCGGACGCCGCAGGAGAACCCGGAGGGCTACGACCTCGGATCCACCCTGCCCTACGCCGATCATCTGGAGGGGAAGCTCCTCATCACCCACGGCAGCGTGGACAACAACGTGCACCCCGGCAACACCACGCAGCTGATCGACGCGCTCATCACGGCCGGCAAGAGTTTCGATCTGATGTTCTATCCCGGGCATCGGCACGGGCTGCGTGGGGCGGCTGGGCGGCACGCTGCCCAGCACCGCGTCGAGTACCTTGTGGAGCATCTCGCGCCGCCGACCTACCCCTGGTGACCGATGCACGGCCTGACCTGCAACAGAAGGGACCACGCCCGACGATGACTACGATGCGAAGCGGGATAGCAACACTGATGCTCGCCCTTGGAGCCGCCGCCTGCGGCGACTCCACCGACCCGTTGACCAACGACGACTTCGCCCCGACACTCGGTGTCGACCTGAACGCGATGATCCTCACCGCGTCAGGTCTCTACTATCGGGACCTCGAGGTCGGTGGGGGCATCCAGGCGGCCAGTGGTGCATCAGCCGAAGTGCATTACGAGGGATTCCTGGCCAACGGCGTGAAGTTCGACAGCAGTCGCGAGCGCGATACGACATTCACCTTCGTGCTTGGCGCAGGCGCGGTCATTCCGGGCTTCGACGAGGGCGTCCGCGGCATGCGGGTCGGCGGGACACGCAAGGTCGTCATTCCACCGGAGCTGGCCTACGGCGAGCGAGGAGTGGGAGGCGTGATTCCCCCGAACGCCACGCTCGTGTTCGATCTCGAGCTGGTTGGCGTCGAACCCTAGCAATAGCTGAATGCGGGACGACTGTGGGATCTGAGAACGTCTTTTCCCAATGGGAGTCCGGGATGCCCGATGAAGTAACGGACGTGCTGCTCGAACGGCGCCACGTGCGCATCGAGCGCATCGTGTCCCGGGGCCACCGCTCGCCCGAGGGCTTCTGGTACGACCAGGATGAGCATGAATGGGTCGTCGTGCTCACCGGCCGAGGTCGCGTCGAGTTCGACTCCGATCGGGGGAGCGTCACGTTGGGCCCGGGTGACTACGTAGCGATCGCGCCGCATGAGCGGCATCGGGTCGGTTGGACGGAGCCCGACACGGATACCATCTGGCTCGCCGTCTTCTCCCCTTAGCTGTCCCTCGAGGCTCCACCATCTGCGAATGACTCCTCGAGCCATCGCGGATACGACCGACTGTTGGCGATCGACAGCGTCAGGGGAAACCCCGATGTCCCCGCGAAGGCGGCCTCGCCGAGTGCCGCGACCGTTCGGCCGCCTCCGTCGGCTTCCCCCCACATCTCGAGCGCCAGGGTGCCCGCATGGCGACCCTCCGCGATAACGTCCGTCACCTCGAGGTGACCGCCGCCGCCTAGCGCGCCCCCGGCTCCGTGTGGGCTGCTCACAGCCCGATCGACCGGCAGGGGCCAGAGTCGGCGGCGCTTGCTGACGTCGATCCACCGCGTGTGGGTCCTCGAGGCGCGCATCATCGCTGCACCGACCTCCGAATCCCAACTCGACCACTTCACCCACCATTCCAGGACACCCTGCACCGCGGGGGTCAGGGACACGTGCCTCGGCTCCCGAGACTGCACCTTGATCTCGAGGCCGGCGCCCTCCCGCAACTTGATCCCGACAGCTCCTCTCGCCGGCAGGACGAGATACCGGTCCGTCCGATTCTCGGGACCGACCGTGCCGAAGCGGTCGTCGAACCACGTGCAGAGCTCTTGGACGAGGTCCGGGTCGAAGAACCAGCGCACCTCGGTGGTTTCGAGCAGCGGTTCCAGCATCGTGCCTCCCACTGCCGTTCCGATCAGCCCTCCAACGCGGCGATGCGATCCTCGAGCTTCCTGATGCGCTCCAGGGCGTCCCCCAGGGTCGGCACCTTGAGGAACCCGCTCGCCTCACCTCTGAACAAGACACTCATCTCCCGCCGAAACGTGGCGCGGTAGTGAATCCGTCGCGCCTTCTCGGACAGCGGGCTCGCCACCCGCATCTGCGGGTCGAGGGTCTTGAGCGCGACCGCCTCTGCCGCATCCAGATACGGACGCTCCGCAAACTTGTCGTGCGTCCACCACCGTACCTCGGTGACGTAATCGGGACTCAACACGACGGCCGACGTCTCGACCGTCAGGTTGGTATCACGGCGCACGAGGTGCTCGCTCACGCGGCGGCGCAGCGTGTCGGCGATTCCGACGTACGCCACGTACAGCCCCGCACCCGACCCGCCGTAGAATGCGTAGATGGCGGGGTACGTCGGCAGCTCGGCAAAGGAGCTCACTTGGATCACGGCTTGCCTCCTGTGGGTTGACGTCTGCCCCGCAACTTGGGACCGCGGCGCGGCGACCGCTAGCGGGAACCGTGACGAACACCGCAGTGTTTCTTGATACCGCCTCAACCCCAACTCCTTCCAGGAGAACAGGCCGCACCGTGTTGCCCTGGTGGTTCTGGATCCTCCCGCTCCTGCTCGTGCTCTTCGCGGTGTACCGCATCGCCACCACGCCAGCGTCTGAACGCCAGGTGCCAGCGGATGCCATCGGGAACGTCGTGCTGGGTTTGCTCGGTGCACCCACCGGGACCACGCTCGTCGTGCTTCGGATGGTCGGCGCCGGTGGATTCCTGCAGTTCCGCATCCTGCCCGCCACCGGATCAAACAGGTCCGTAGAGCTGGGGTTGCCTGAGGTCGCGTGGTCTCGCGCGACGTTCGACGCGGTCGGCTCGGCCTTGCGTGCCGCCGGCTGCGAGTTGCGTATCGACCAAGGAAGCGGCTGCGCGGAGGTGCGCCGCTATCTCCGAGCGTCCACGACCGGACCGTCAGATGAGCTCCGAACGCGGCTCCCCGGCATGGCGTCCGCCGCACTGGGTGCGCTCGGGTGGGACGGCGACGCGCACCTGCTCGTGCGGTTTGAGCGGTCCTAGTTGTCCCGTTCGAACACGGCAACACCCAGCACGCGCCGTCCGGATTCGACCCGATACGTGTCGCCGTCGTCCGGATCGATGATGTGATCGCCGCTGCCTGTAGAGACCAGGACATGGCGCGCACTCACCCACCGACAGGTTGGGCCACCCCGCGCGCGGATCGCTGATGGAGGCAGATCCACG